>DAISKN010000005.1:0-30167 GCA_036820975.1 Acidobacteriota bacterium
CACCTGAACGTCGATGCGGTATTCGGGACCGTTCTTGAAGATGCTTCCCACGACGACGGCGGAAGCGCCCGCGTCGCGCGCCGCCTCCCGGCGGTCGACCCCGGCGCCGGTCTGCGCCGCGCCGTGCTCGCTCAGGACGCGGACTCCGGCGACTTCGGCCAGACCCGTACGCAGCATGGTGGGGACACCGGTCGTGAGCCAGGCGAGGTCGGGAGCGCTCGTGTGATTCTCGAACCCCATGACGAGAACCGAGCGCTCCGAGGGATTTTTTCGCGGTTCCTGCGCGCGCTGCGACTGACCCAGCAGGACGCCGCCGGCCACGAGCCCGGCGAGAGTGGCCACGGCGAGCCAGGTCCGAACTCGGAGGCGGCGGCCCGAGGGTGCCGCGGGCGTTTCGTTCAGGCTCGCGGGCGTCTCGACGGGAGCGTCCGAAAGAACCGGAGCGATGAGCCGATAGCCTTTCTTCGGCAGAGTCTGGATGAAGCGAGGTCGTTTGGCGTCGTCGCCGAGCGCTTTGCGAAGCTCCCAGATCGCGTTGGGGAGTACTTCTTCCGAGACGAACGTCCCTTCCCAGACGTCGGTGAGTATCTCCTGTTTGGTGACGACCTGTCCCGCGCGCGAAGCGAGGAAGGAGAGAACCTGCATCGCCTTGGGCTCGACGTGCGCCTCCCCATCGGGACCGACGACGGAGTTGGTGTGGGGCTTGACGATCCAGTCGCCCAGCCGGAAGTCGGAATCGAGCGTCATCCGGGCCTCGCTATTCGGGTGCGGTACAGAAACCCGAATCCAACTCTAGCACGCGGGAGAACAGTTTCCAGTTTCCAGTCGCTACCTGCCCCGGTTGGGCACCAGGCTCGGTAGCAACTGGCAACTGGTAACTGGCAGCTCCTCCTTAGAACGTGAACCGGATGCCGAGCTGTATCTGGAGCTGATCGATGTTCAGCTCGCCCGTGGGCTGGCCGAAGCTCGCCGACTCGGAGATCTGATTGAGCTTGTTCCCCCAGTTCACGCGGTTGAAGAGGTTGAACGCCTCGAACATGACCTGGAGGTTTCTATCGCCGAACCGGAAGAACTTCGCGAGACGCATGTCGATGGTGTGAGTCGGGTCACCTCGGAAGTTGCCCCGTCCGGGCTCCTCGCCGTTCGGCCCCTCGGTCATGTCGATGGGAGCGGTCGAGCTCAACCGACCGTTGCCGTTGAGATCCTGGGAGGAGTAGGAGCTGAGCGCGCGGCCGCTCTCCCCCTGATAGATCGCCGAGAACTGGAAATCGGCGGGAAGCTGGAAGATCCCCGAGAGCACCACGCGGTGGGTGGCGTCGTTGGTATAGGGACCGATATCCCGGTCGTCTCCGATGCAGGCGCGGCACTCGGCCTCGGTGCCGAAGTTGCTCTCGGCGTTCCCCGCGACCTCGCTCAACGTGTAGTTCGCCACGAACTGCATGCTGTTCGAGAAGCGCTTGCGGAGAGACATCTGCAGGCCGTCGTAGGTGTCCTCTCCGATCGACTCGAGTACCCGGAGCCGTCCCCCGAACTCGGGCGCGAAGAGACGCGAGGAGTTCTGGAAGGGAACCGTCCGCTCGTTGAGATCCGACACCTTTCCTCGATTCGTGCCCTCGGAGTGGATGTAGTCCACGTCGAGAGCGAGGGTGGGGTCGAGCTGGCGGCTCACTCCGATGGTGAACTGCGAGGTCTTCGCGAACTCGTATCCCGGAGTGACGATGGGCTCGAAAGTGAGCGGAAAACCGTAGTCGGTGAAGAGCTGGTCGAACGTGGGAATGCTCGAAGGGCCGAAGGGAATCACTCCCCCGGGGAAGTCGTTGCCGTCGAGAGCGACCCCGCGCACGCCGACGAAATCGATGTCGGTGTAGAGCGTTGCGTTGTAGACAATCTTGTCGTAGAAGATCCCCCAGCCTCCCCGGACGACGGTCTTGCCGTCGTTCTGGACGTCCCAGGCGAAGCCCACCCTTGGAGCGATGTTGTTCTTGTCGTCCTCCGGCAACCCCTGGCCGAAGTAGGGGCTTCGCTGGTCCTCGAGGAGAAGCAGGCCGTTGACTCCGTACTCAACGTCGCTGAGGGTTCCGTACTCGACGTCGTAGCGGACGCCCAGGTTCAGCGTCAAGTTCTCGGTGACGCGCCAGTCGTCCTGGGCGAAGAAGCCGACGTCGGTGTTGGGCCGATCGATGATGGGGATGATGTCGAACATTGAGAAGAAGATCGACTGGTCCTCGGGGTCGCCGTCGTTCGCGTACTGGAACGTGCCCTGGCTCGAGAACGGGATGTGCGCGCCGAAGGGATCGACCCGGGAAACGTTTCCTCCGAACTTCATCTCGTGGGTGTCGAGCGAGTAGGAGAACGTGTCCCGGAAGTCGAGCTTCGTCTGGAACGTCCTCTGCGGGGCCGCGGTGTTCTGGCCCGCCGTCAAGCTGGGATAGAGGAGAGTGGGCGTTCCCGGGGTCACGAAATCGCTCTGAGTCACGCTCTGGATGACGTTCTCGAAGTCGCTCCAGCTCACCACGAACTCGTTGAATCCCGAGGTGCCGACGATCGTCTGGAAGCGGCCGAGGACGCTCTGAAGGTCGTTGGTCTGATCCGCGGCGTTGTCGAAGGTGGCGTTCGCGGTGAAGCCCGTCCCCACCTGGTCGCCCTCCCGCCCGTTGTCCTCGTAGGAGTAGCGAACGTCGAGGCGGTTACTGGGGTTGAACTGCTGCGTGTACTTCGCGAGGAAGTAGTTGCGCCGGAACGGCTGTTCGATGGCGCCGAGCCCGCCGTGGCCCGAAAGGAACTCCTGGCTGTAGGCGCCCTGCACTTCAGGAGCGAGGCTCAAGACGGAGTTCACGTCCTCGACTACCCGCTCGTAGTTGACGAAGAAGAACGCTTTGTCCTGGACGATGGGTCCACCGAGGACGCCGCCGAACTGGTGCCTTCGGAAAGGAGCTTTCTCGAGCCCCGCGTCCTTCTCCGGCTGCGTCGTGGCGTTCAGGCTCTTGTCGCGGAAGAACTCGAAGACCGAGCCCTTGTACTCGTTGGTGCCCGACTTGGTCACGATCTGGACGGCGCCTCCCCCGGCGCGGCCGTACTCGGCCTTGATGCGCGAGGTGACGACCTCGAACTCCTGTACCGCGTCCATCGAGATCTGCTGAAGGAGGCCGCCGACGGCGTCGTCCGTGTTGTCGCCGCCGTCGAGGGTATAGAGGATGCTCCTTCCGGCGGAGTTGGTTCCGAAGCTGATCGCGGGAACCCGGCTCTTCGTGGGATCGAAGCGCTCCGCCGGTCTCGCGCCAGGAACCAGGAGGGCGAGCTGCTGGGTGTCGCGGGTGTTGATGGGCACGTTCTCGATCTGCTCGTTCTCGACGACGCCTCCCACCTTGGACTCGCGGGTGTTGAGCATCGGCGACTCTCCGGTGACGGTCACGGTCTCGCTCACCCCCGCCACGTCGAGAGCGGCGTCGATGGTGATCGATTGACCGGTCGTCAGGATCAGTCCGTCACGGGTGTAGGAGTTGAAGCCGGCAAGTCCCACCTCGACCCGGTAGGTCCCGGGATCGAGCGACGGGAAGTTGTAGGCGCCGGCGGCGTTCGTGACCTGCGTCAGCGAAAGGCCGGTGTTGACGTTCCGGACCACCACCGTGGCTCCGGGAAGCACTCCTCCCTGCGAGTCCGTGACCTTGCCCCCGATCTTTCCCGTCTGGGCCGAAGCGAGGCCCGCGTTGAGAACGATGAGAAGGACCGCGGTCACGAACGGGAGGCGGTGAAAAGAGAATCGCATCGAGTTCCTCCATCCTGGACAGTTCAATTTTTTGAGGTCCTCATTCAATTTTCTGAATGACGATTCTGTTGCCAGGTATTCTGACAAAAAGCAATCTCGATGCCAGAGTGGGCGAAGGAAGAATTATGGGCTTAAGTGCAGGAATTATGCGGGATAGTTTCTGACGCTCTCGCGCCCCGGGGCGCGATGGATCCAGCGAGCCGGATCTCGGGCCGGAGCCTTGGATCTCTCTCGAGTCGTCAGGCAGGAGGTCGGGCGGACGCGAGAGATTCGACGAGAGTTTCGAGATCTCTCTCCTCGGTTCGAAAGCTGGTGACACACGCCCGGATCGCCGGAAGATGCGGGCCGAGGCTGGTCACCGAGACCCACGCCTTGCCGCTTTCGACCACGGTGTCGGCCATCGTCTTCAGATAGGCGAGCGAAGCGCCTTCCGGATGGCGAGCGTCCTGGAAGCAGACCACGGGCAGGGGAGTCCGGTTCACGGCGCGGAAACCCGCGGCATCGAGCCGCGCCCGGAGCTCCTCGCCGAGGCGAACCATGCGACGGATCGTCTCCGCGTATCCGTCGAATCCCGCGACCAGGAGGGAAAGGAAGAGCTTCAGTCCGATGAAGCGCCGGGTCCACTGCATCGACGAGCGATGGGGCTCGACGATCGCCTCCCCCGCAGCCGACCGGGGCATGTAGCCGGCGGCGACCCCGAAGGTCTTCTCCAGAACCGACGGGTGCCTGGTGAAGAACATCCCCGCCGCCATGGGCACGGAGAGCCACTTGTGGGCGTCGAAGGTGATGGAGTCCGCCCGCTCGATTCCGGCGAGGTGCTTCTTCAACTCCGGCACGAGCGCGACGGCACCGCCCCAGGCGGCGTCGGCGTGGACCCAGAGATCCTCCTCCCCGCCGACTTCGGCGATGTCGCCGACCGGGTCGAGCAGCCCCGCCCCCGTCGTCCCCAACGTCGCCGCGACGAAGAACGGCTCCTTCCCCTGGCTTCGGTCCTCCCGGATCGCGTCGCGAAGCGCCCGCGGGTCCATGGCGAACCCGCCGTCCACGGGAACCTGGCGCACCGCGCTGGTCCCGAGTCCGGTGAGCCTCGACGCTTTCAAGAACGAATGGTGGCTCTCCGAAGAAACGTAGAGGACCGGGGGACCGGGAAGCGCCCGCGCTCCGTCCTCGGCGAAGGCAGGGAACCGGTCGACGAGCGCCGCGACCAGGGCGCTGTGATTCGCTTCGGCCCCGCCCGAGGTGAACGAGCCGGAGACGGCGGCCGGCGGATAGCCGAACTTCGCGCCGAGGCTCCGGATGACGAGCTGCTCGACCTCGCAGGCGAAAGGAGCGTGGGTCCAGGCGGCGAGCTGGGGGTTGAAGGCCGCGGCCAGCGTATCGGCGGCGACGCTCATCGTGGCCGTCGCCGGGTTGAAGAGGCCGAAGTAGCGCGGGTGTCCGTTGTGCACCTGATGGCCTCGCAGGCCCTCGACGACGAGCGCGATCGCCTGCTCGGGGGAGCGCGGCCTGTCGAAGTCCACGCTCGCGAGGAGGGCGCGGGCGAAGGCGGGGTCCGCCGAGGGGGACACGCGGAGATTGGGAAGGTCCTCGAAGTAGTCTTCGATGGCTGCGGCGACGCTCTTCCAGAGCGCCTCGCGGGCGGAAGCGTCGAGCTCGAGAGGGCTCATGGCCCTCGATTATCTCTCAAGCGTCGGCGATCGAGCGCGCCTGATGCACTGCCTGCTCGAAGGGCACCGCCTTCGAGAACAGGAAACCCTGGCCGAGCTCGCAGCCCATGTGCAGGAGCTCGCGGCGCTGCAGCTCGTTCTCGATGCCCTCCGCCACCACGTCGAGGCCGATTCCGTGGGCGAGCTGGTTGATGGCGCGCACGATCTTGAGGCTCCGCGGATCTCCCCCCATCGCCCGGACGAAAGAGCGGTCGATCTTCAGCGTGTCGATGGGGAAGCTCGCGAGGTAGCTCAAGCTGGAGAAGCCGGTGCCGAAGTCGTCGAGGGCGATGCTCGCTCCGAGCTTCTTGCAGCTCTCGATCCATCCGAGCGGCCGGGAGCGATGATCCATCAGGACCCCTTCGGTGATCTCGAGCTTGAGCGAGCGCGGATTCACGCCGGTCTCCTCGATCACCGTCTTCAGCTCGGAGAGAAAGGACGGCTCGGCGAACTGCCGGCCGGACACGTTGACGCTCATGACGACCGTCCGTCCGAGGCGCTCCTCGAACCTCACGAGATCGCGGCAGGCCCGCGAAAGCACGGAGCGTCCGATGGGAACGATGAGGGCCGTCTCCTCGGCGAGACCGATGAACTTGTCGGGAGGGATGGTTCCGAGCGCCGGATGCTTCCAGCGAAGGAGCGCTTCGAAGCCGATGGTGCCGCCGCCCTGCAGCCGCACGATGGGCTGGTAGTGGACCTCGAGCTCTTCCCGGGCGAGGGCGCCCCGGAGCTCGCTTTCGAGCTTCATCTTGTCGATGGCGAGCTTCGAGACCTCCGCCTCCACCGCGGCGTCGAGGGTCTCGAGGCCGCCGTTGCCGACCTGTCGGAAGAGGCTCTGCTCGTGGCGAAAACGGTTGAGGATCACTCGGAGGAGGAGTCGCAGGACCGGCTCCGCCGCTTCGACCCGGGAGCGCAGCTGTTCGTTGACGATCAGGGTGAGCTCCGTATCCTGGAGGGCCACCGCCGTCGCCGACCTCTCGGTGCCGTCGAGCGCGGCCATCTCCCCGAACATTTCGCCGGGTCCGAGGACGGCGAGCACCTTCCGCTCGTAGCCGAGGTCGGTCGAGATCTCGACGCGACCCGACTCGATGACGAACGCCTCGCTCGCCTGGTCGCGCTCGCGGAAGATGACGTCCCCAGCACCGAAGCGCCGGCGAACGGTGAGCTCGTCCAGCGTGGCCTTGGTCATTGAATCCCCCCCGTGCCCTTTGTACTTGGCAATTTCCGTGCCGCGCGGAGCATGCCGAGGCGGTCCGCGCATCGTCCACAGAATCAGAGAGTTCTTCGAGGGAGTCAGGAGCCCGGCTCCCCGGCGGGTGGGCAAAACCCCACGACTTTCTTCGCGCCGCGGGCAAAACCGTTTAGAATTTCAATCGTTCGAAATCAAAGGAGATCCGGATGCTCAAGCCTGGCGACAAAGCCCCCTCGTTCAAGCTCGCCTCCACCGGAGGCGGGGTCGTCTCTTCCTCGGACTTGAAGGGACGGAAGTTCGTGCTCTATTTCTATCCCAAGGACGACACCCCCGGCTGCACCCGGGAGGCCTGCGACTTCCGCGACAACCTCGCGCGGCTCCGCAGGGAAGGGGTGGAGGTTCTCGGGGTCTCCAAGGACTCGATCGCTTCCCACGGAAAATTCCGCGCGAAGTACGAGCTGCCGTTCGACCTGCTGTCGGACGAGGACAACGGTGTCGCCCGGGCCTACGGCGCCTACGGCGAGAAGACCATGTACGGGAAGAAGATTCTGGGAACGATCCGATCGACCTACCTCATCGACGAGAACGGACGCGTCGACGCCGTCTGGTCGCCGGTGAAGGTCGATGGCCACGTGGACCGCGTTCTCGACCACCTCCGCGGCGGCGGGGATTCCCCCGCGGCTCCCGCCAAGAAGAGAGCTTCGAAAAAGAAGTAGGCCGCGGCCCCGAAAAAGAATAAGGGGGACCGGTTTCCCGGTCCCCCTTCACTCTGTGATCGCTATCGGCTCAGCGCTTCCAGAAGTAGCGGATGCCGGTCATGAGCGCGTAGTTGTTCTCGATCTCGCCGAGCTCCGACATGAACAGTCGGCCCTCGAAGTTCCACTGCAGGCGATCGTTGATGTCGACGCCGCCGTGGGCGAAGATCGATCCGTCGATGGTGTCCCCGTGGAACAGATCCCACACGCCGACGCCCCCTCCGATGTAGCCGCCGTCGAGAAGCTTGTCGATACCGACGTCGGCGAAGGCGGACGTGTTGCCGCCGTCGCGCAGGTTGATGGCGACGCCGCCTTGTCCGAAGACCTGAGCGCCTCCGTCGGAGAAGATCTTGGCGACTCCGATGGTGCCGCCGAACAGCGGCGCGCAGCGCCCGCCGACCACCGCTCCCGTGAAGTCGTCGTCCACCGGATCACCGGTCAGCGGATCCAGATCGCGGAGCCGGCGCTCTTTCCCTGCGAAAGCGGTGAAAAACGGCTCGATAGTGCTCTTCGGCTTCACCAGCGTGTAGTCCGCCTGGCAGGTCGCGGTCATGCCGCGATCGTCGGTGACCGTCGCCTCGAGGCGATAGCTCCCGTATTCGGGGAGGAGGAACGTCGATTTGCACTCGGTGTCGAGAGCGAGGGTCTCGATGAGCTGCTCGGGGGCATCGAGAGGCGTGTTGTGCACCCGGACCGACCGGCTTGCGATCGAGCCCACGCGGGCGGCGCTCGAGCACATGTCGATCCCGATGGAAGCCTTCCCCGCCTTCGGCGTGGGATCCAGGGGCGGGGGCGTCAGCACGATGTTGCAGGTCGGCGGGCAGGGCTCGATGCTGATTCGCTCGGTCGCTTCCCGGCTCGGTCCCGCGGACGTCTGGAGGATCGCGGTGAAGGTATAGGCCCCGGCATCCTCGAGCTTGCCGGTCCAGCGGAAGCCTCCTCCGGCGGGCGTCGTGGTGAGCGTCTCTCTCTGCCCGTTCGGACGGGTCATGGTCAGCTGGACGGTCGCGCCCTCGGGCATGGTGCCGCCCGAGACTCCGACGTCCACGGTCGCGTTCGTGCCGGTGCAGAGGTTCGGAGCCTGAACCCGGAGCGTGGGAGTCAGGGCGCGAAGCCGCTCTTGCTCCTGCTGCTGCCGGAGTTGCTGTTCCGTCGGGCCGGAAGAGACCAGAGCCAGGTTTCCGCAAGCCTTGGGAATGAGGAACCGGTAGGCCCGGTCGTTCGAGTCGACGCGGATCTCGAACGCCTCGAAGGGCGCGGTACCCGCCCATCGGACGGGCCGGGTCGGCACAGCGATTCCCCGCTTCCGGACCGCCATCCACTCGAAGGTGTGGCCCACGGGATACTGGGCCTCGCTGAACTGGTTGTTCTGGACCGCCGCGAAGAGGTCCGCGGCATTTCCAGGCCAGTTCGCTTCGCGCAGAACCTTCTCGTAGTCGGCGCGGTTGCGCTCGAACACGCGCTTCAGCTGATCCCCGTCCTTGGGACCGGGGCGGCTGATGGCGCTGCTGGTTCCGAGAGTCTTGATATCGACGTACTCCTGAGTGAAACCGGTGGATGCCGCGATGGCGACGCCCACGGCGAGAGTTCCCAGGAACTTCAGACCGCGTGTGCGTGAAAGATGGTGCCGCTTTGACATAACCAAACTCCTGTTCGCTTGTGATCGACTCCGCGAAGGTGACGCTCGATATCCCGACGAGCTGGCGCGGCGGGGCTCATCGGACAGCCCAGATGTTGTGTCACCGATGCGGGGAAACTCGTACTCGATGAATCCTTCTCCTGGCTCCCGCAGAACCAAGAGGGGTTAAGTGTAATCACATCCAATAAGGATTGCAAACCTTGTTGTGGACATAGCTTAGAATGATTCGGTGAATCTCGAGGAGATCCATCCATGAAATCACGTACGGACCGTAGGGGTTTTCTAGTAGGGACGCTGACGATGGGCGCCGGAGCGGCCTCTGCCGTTGCCTGCCGCCCCGAATCTCGAACCGGGGCGCCGACGCCGGCAGAGCAGCCGGTCGCCGATTTCGAGCTGGACGAGGTAACGGTCGGTGGACTCCGGGCCGCCGTGGAGGAGGGCCGGCTCACCGCCCGCCGAATCACCGAGCTCTATCTGGAGCGGATCGAGGCCATCGACAAGGACGGTGAAGGCAGGCCCGGGCTTCACTCCATTATCGAAGTGAACCCGGAGGCGCTCGACGTCGCCGACGCCCTCGACAGGGAGCAGAAGGAATCGGGCCCCCGCGGTCCACTCCACGGGATTCCCGTCCTCCTAAAGGACAACGTCGGCACCTCCGATCGCATGACCACGACCGCGGGCTCGCTCGCTCTCGAGGGGTCCATCCCGAAGAGGGATTCTTTCGTCGCCGAGCGCCTCCGCGCGGCCGGCGCCGTCCTCCTTGCGAAGACCAATTTGAGCGAATGGGCGAACTTCCGCTCCACCCGTTCCTCGAGCGGATGGAGCGCCCGCGGGGGCCAATGTCGAAATCCCTACGTTCTCGATCGAAATCCATGCGGCTCGAGCTCCGGCTCGGGCGCCGCGACCTCCGCGAACCTCGGCGCGGTCTCGATCGGCACCGAGACCGACGGCTCGATCGTTTGTCCTTCGAACGCGAACGGGCTCGTCGGTTTGAAGCCGACCGTGGGCCTCGTGAGCCGCGCGGGAATCGTGCCCATCTCCAGAAGCCAGGACACCGCCGGACCCATGACTCGCACCGTGGAAGACGCGGCGATCCTCCTCTCCGCGCTCACCGGGGTCGACCCGCGGGATCCCGCGACCTCGGCGAGCGACGGCCGGGGCGAGCCCGACTACTCCCGGTTTCTCGACGCGAACGGACTTTCCGGCAAGCGGGTGGGAGTGGCGAGACAGCTTTTCGGCTTCCACTCCGGGGTGGATCGCGTGATGGAGGCGGCCATCGAGGAGATGAAGCGCCTCGGGGCGGACGTGATCGACCCGGTGGAGCTTCCCTCCGGAGACGATCTGGGCGAATCGGAGATGGAAGTGCTCCTCTATGAGTTCAAGGCCGATCTGAACCTCTATCTCGCCGGGCTCGGGGAAGCGGCTCCGGTGAAGACGCTCGCGGAGCTCATCGCCTTCAACGAGGCCAACCGGGAGCGCGAGATGCCCTACTTCGAGCAGGAGCTCTTCCTTCGCGCGGAAGCGAAGGGTCCGCTGACCGACAAGGCCTACCTCGACGCCCTCGCAGCGAATCATCGGCTCTCGAGAGGCGAGGGAATCGACAAGACCCTGCGCCTGCACCAGCTATCCGCCATCGTGGCGCCGACGGGCGGACCCGCCTGGACGACCGATCTGGTCAACGGCGACCACTTTTCCGGGGGCAGCTCGACTCTCGCCGCGGTCGCGGGCTACCCCAACGTCACCGTTCCCGCGGGGGACGTCCAGGGCCTGCCGGTGGGGATCTCCTTCTTCGGGACTGCCTGGAGCGAGCCCGTTCTCATCTCCCTCGCCTACGCGTTCGAGCAGGCGACGAAATTCCGGCGCAAACCAGGCTTTCTCGCCAGCCTCTAACGCCGCAGAATGCCGAAGGCGAAATCCCTTCCCAGCCCCTGCTGGTAGGCGAGGCGGATCCATACGAGGGCGAGAGGCTCGAGCAGGCGGGCGTTCTCGAGCTTGCCGAAGTCGAAGGCCTCGAAGCCCACGTCGCGCACGAGCTGGAGCACCCGGCCCTTGCGCTCGTCGTTGTCGCCGGCGACCAGCATCATCGCCCGCCTCCCGTCCACGACGGGATCTTCCATGATGTTGTACCCGGTGATGTTGAAGACCTTGTAGACGTGGGCTCCTTTGGCCCAGGCAGCGACCATTTCTCCGCCGGAAGTCGAGTGGCCGAGCGCGAGCTTGAAGCCCGGTCCGATGGGATTCGTCGCGTCGAGAAGGATTTTCCCCTCGAGCGCTCCCGCGGCCTGCTCGATCACCGATTGGGCGGCGGACCAGGGAGTCGCGAGGACGATCGCTTCGGCCGCGGCCGCGGCCGCGCGAATTCCCGACGCTTCGGGCTGTCCCAGGGCCTTCGCCATCTCCTGGTACTTGCTGGCGCCGGGGTCGCGGACCCCGAGGACGATCGTGTGTCCTTTCCGGAAGAGCGCCGTCGCCAGTCCGCCTCCCACGTTGCCCGCGCCGAGGATGGCTATCTTCATGCGCGAAACCTACGATCAAAGCTTCTCCGGGCGCAAGGGACGGTGACGGCGCCGGTTCCGTGATACTTTCATCCCGCGCGTGACACTGGAAGCTTTCAAGGGAAAACTCCTGGCCCTCGGAATCCCGGGGCTGTTCCTCATCTCGTTCCTGGATTCCGCCGGCATTCCGCTTCCCGGCGGCGTCGACCTCGTGGTGATGCTCCTCTCCTGGCAGCGGCCGTCTCTCTTCTTTCCGATCGCGATTACCGCGGCCCTCGGATCGACCGCGGGCTGCTTCGTCCTCTATCGCATCGCCCGGACGGGAGGGGACGCGATGATGTCGCGTTTTCCCACGGAGAAACAGGAGTGGGTCAAGGAGAAGGTCCGCAGGAACGATACCCTCGCCGTCCTGGTGGCGATGCTCGGGCCGCCGCCCTTTCCCACCAAGCTCTTCATCCTGGTCGCGGGAGTCGTCCGCATGGACTGGCGCCGGTTCATCGCGGCGGTTTTCGCCGGCCGACTGGTGAGATTTCTCGGTGAGGCTTACCTCGCGGTGAAGCTCGGGGACCGTGCGGCGGATACGCTCAAGGATCACTATCCGACCATCGCGCTCACCCTTGCCGCTGCCGTGATCCTCTTTCTTCTCGCCCGGCGGTTCGTGGGTCGAAGGGCGACGGCCTGATGTCCACACTCGCGGCTCCCGCTCTCGCGCTGGTCGTCGCCGCGGGTCTCGCGCGTCTCTGGCTTCATCGAAGGCGCGCCCGGCGAGTCGAGGAGGCGCGTCGCGTCGCTCAGGATCTCCTGCCCGAGATCCGCGCCGTCATCGCGTCGTGCGATCCAGCGGGCTCCTCGGGTGGAGCGCCGGCGGCCCGAGGCCGATTCGCGCTTCATCGACAGCGCCTCCCCCGAACCCTTCCGAAAGAGTCGCTCTTTGCCGTCGAGACCTTCTACCAGTGCGTCGACGCCTACGCCCGCGCCTCGGAGGAAATGATCGCGGCTTTTGCGGCGGAGAGCGATCTCAGCCTCGGCGATCGCATACGCGCCAAGGACCGGCGCGACCGCTGCCTGAAGGACGTTTACTATACGGGGGAAGCGGCGCTCGAGCGCCTGCAGGGGATCCAGTAGTCAGTGATCGCTGATGACTGATCGCTGATGACTGATCGCTGATTACCACCCCAGCACCCAGGCGAAGACGAGGGGCGCCACGATCGACGCGTCGGACTCGATGATGAACTTCGGCGTCGAGAGCGCGAGCTTTCCCCAGGTGATCTTCTCGTTGGGGACGGCGCCCGAGTACGAGCCGTAGCTCGTCGTCGAGTCCGAGATCTGGCAGAAGTAGCTCCACAGCGGCACGTCCTCCCGCTTGAGATCCTGGTGGAGCATGGGGACGACGCAGATGGGGAAATCGCCCGCGATCCCGCCGCCGATCTGGAAGAATCCGATCCCGCCCTTCGAATTCTCCGTATACCACTCTGCGAAGTCGATCATGTACTCGATGCCGCTCTTCATGATGCCCGGCGGGATTCCGCCGTCGATGCAGTGGGCGGCGAAGATGTTCCCCAGCGTCGAGTCCTCCCAGCCGGGAACGACCACCGGGAGGTTCTTCTCGCAGGCAGCGAGAAGCCAGCTGTCCTTCGGGTCGATCTGGTAGTACTGCTCGAGCGTTCCCTGGGACAGCAGCTGGTAGAAGTACTCGTGGGGGAAGTAGCGCTTGCCGGAGTCGCGCGCCTTCTCCCACAGGACTTCCATGTGGCGCTCGATGCGGCGAAGCGCCTCTTCCTCGGGGATGCAGGTGTCGGTTACCCGGTTGAAATGCTGCTCGTAGAGCGCCTGCTCGTCCGCGGGCGCGAGCTGCCGGTAGTGGGGGACGCGCTTGTAGTGATCGTGCGCCACGAGGTTGAAGACGTCCTCCTCGAGGTTCGCTCCGGTGCAGCAGATGATGTGGATCTTGTCCCGGCGGATCATCTCCGCGAGCGACCGGCCGAGCTCCGCGGTGCTCATCGCCCCGGCGAGGGTCACCATCATCTTGGCGCCTTGTTCGAGCTGCTGCTCGTAGGCCTTCGCGGCATCGACCATCGCCGCGGCGTTGAAGTGGAGATAGTGCCTTTCCATGAACTGCGAAATCGGTCCTCGGCTCATTAGGTCCCCCTGATCACTGTAACGCCGCGCAGCAGAGTCGGTACAGGACTCTCGCCCCCACGTTCGCGTCCCACTCGCCCTCGTCCTTCGACTCGCCCGGCGAGACCTCGCAGAGATCGAGCCCCACGATCCGGCGTCCCGACGCGGGGATCCGCTCGACGAGGTAGAGCGCTTCCTCGAACTGGAGCCCTCCGGGGACCGGGGTCCCGGTACCCGGGCACAGCGTCGGGTCGAGTCCGTCGATATCGAAGCTCACGTAGACTTCCTGCGGAAGCTCGGCCACCATCTCCTCGACCAGCGACGCCCAGGTCTCTCCCTCGAAGCGCCTGCGAGAGAGGCTCCGGTAGTCGAAGAGCTTCACCCGTCCGGCGGTCTTTTCGATAGCCTCGACTTCCTCTTCGCTGTAGTCCCGGATCCCCACCTGGACGAGCCGGGAGACGGCGTCGATGCGGAGCGCGTTGTGCATGATCGACGCGTGGGAGTGGACGAACCCCTCGTAGGCGTCGCGCAGGTCCGAATGGGCGTCGATGTGGAGGATTCCGTAGGAGCCGCGCTCTCCGAGGGCCTGCATGAGGCCCAGGGGGACGCTGTGATCGCCGCCCAGGACCGCCACCAGCTTTCCGCGATCGAGAACGGCCTTCGCTTCCCGCTTGATCCGCGAGACCATCACCTCGCACCCGTCGTTCACCCGCCGGACCGCCGCCGAGCTCGCCTTGCCCTTGCCCGAGGAGAACGCGGCGATGGCTTTCGCCGCTTCTTCACGCAGGCGGGCGCTGGCCGCTTCCAGATCCTCGGGAATCGGAGCCATGGCGACCCCCCGCTTCCATGCGTCGGGCCGCTCGGAATCGTAGAGGTCGACCTGGGCCGACGCCTCCAGAACCGCCCGAGGACCCCGGGCCGCTCCCGCCCCGTAGGAAACGGTGACCTCCCAGGGAACGGGAAGCACCACCAGCCGCGCCGACTCCACGTCGAAGGGAAGCCCCCAGAGAGTTCCGGAGACGCTAGCGGCGCTGGGATTGAAGTCCTGGACCGATCTCGCCATCTACTCCGCGGCGGTCTTGGTCACTGGGCCCACCGGGGCCACGGGGAGCTGCGCCGGTCTCACCGCCACCAGCGGGTCGCGGCGGTAGCCGAGGATGCGGAGCACCTGCTTGCTGTTCTGCTCCTCGTGAAGCACGCGGTACAGACGGTTGCCCGCCTCGTCGAGGGAGATCACCACGTGCTTGGGATCGGGCATGAGGCAGTGGTGCAGGCCTCCGACGCCGCTCAGGACCTCCTGGTAGGCGCCGGTGTGGAAGAATCCGAGGAACTGCTGGGTCCGGGTCGCCGGCATGAAGATCGACTCCACGTGGGCTTCCTCGTTGTAGTAGTCGTCGCTGTCGCAGGTCATTCCGCCGATGATGACCCGCTCGTAACCCTGGTCCCAGTTGTTGATGGGGAGGATGATGAACCGCCGGTGCTGCGCCCAGACGTCGGGGAGCATGCTGATGACGCTTCCGTCGATCATGAGCCACTTCTCGCGGTCGTTCTGCTGCTTTCTCGCGAGCACCTTGAAGAGCGTCCCGCTCGACTCCGCCACGGTGTAGCTTCCGAACTCGGTGAAGAGGTCGGGCTCTTCGACGCCCTGGTCGGCGCAGATGTCCTTCACCGTGCGGACGATCTCCTCGATGACGTAGCCGTAGTCGTAGTTGAACGCGAGCGAGCTCCGGAACGGGAGGCCGCCCCCGAGGTCCAGCATGCTGAGCTTGGGGTTGATCTTCTTGAACTGGCAGTACAGGTTCGTGAGGCGCCGGAGCTCGCTCCAGAAGAACGGAGAGTCCTGGATGCCGGTGTGCACGAAGAAGTGCAGCATCCGCACCTCGAGGCTCGGATGGTTCTGCAGCCGCTGCTGGTAGAAGGCGATGATCTCGTCCTCCCGCATTCCCAGCCGGCTGGTGTAATAACTGGACTCCGGCGGCTCTTCCGTCGCCATCCGGATCCCGAGCTTCGCCGGCACTTCGAGCTCGTGCTCGTAGAAGCCCAGCTCCTCCTTGTTGTCGAGGATGGGGATGATGTTCTCGAAGCCGTCGTGGAGGAGATCCACGATGTACTGCTTGTACTCGAGGTCCTTGAAGCCGTTGCAGAGGACGACGATGTCCTTCTTCAGGTGACCGGCCTTCTCCAGGGTCTCGATGATGGGCATGTCGAGGGCCGAGGAGGTCTCCAGCTGGACTCCGGCCCGCAGCGCCTCCGCCATCACGTGCTCGAAGTGCGAGCTCTTGGTGCAGTAGCAGTAGGTGTAGCTCCCGCTGTAGTTGTGCTTGGCGATCGCGCTCTGGAAATAGCCCCGGGCCGCCTTGATCTTGTCGGAGATGATCGGGAGATAGGTGAAGCGAAGCGGGGTCTTGTAGGTCTCGATGAGCTCCATCATGTTGATGCCGTGAAAATAGAGCTCGTCGTCGAGGACCTGAAAGCCCTCGGGAAAGTCGTAGCTGTGCGCTAGGAAGTCATAGTACGTCTGCATCTTTCCATGGGCACCGTGCAGGCCGGCTTCTCACCGGCGGGGCGTTCGTCACAGGATCATTGTACATCGCTGTAACCCGCTGTAAAGGACGATCTACACCGCGTGACGCTCCATGCCCCGGGTCTGGACCACCCGGGTGGCGATCTCCTCGACCGACATGTTCGTGGTGTTGATGAACGGAATCTCCTGCGCCCGGAACAGGCTCTCCACCTGGCGCACCTCGATGCGGCACTGCTCGATAGAAGCGTAGCGGCTCCCCGGACGGCGCTCCTCCCGGATGCTCGCGAGCCTTCGGGCGTCGATGGTGAGCCCGTGGAGCCGGGCGCGGAAGGGCCTGAGCGGCTCGGGGAGCTTCCCGGAGTGGATGTCCTCCTCGGTGATGGGGTAGTTCGCCGCGCGGAATCCGAACTGCATGGCGAGGTAGAGGCAAGTCGGGGTCTTTCCCGACCGCGATACCCCGATCATGATGATCTCGGCCTTGTCGTAGTCGCGGATCCGCGCCCCGTCGTCGTGCTGCAGGCTGAAGTCGATGGCGGCGATTCGCGACTCGTAGGTGGACAGGTTGCTGATTCGGTGCGAACGCGTCCTCTTCACGACGGGAGAGGTGTTCAACGTCCTCTGGAGCGGCTCGAGGAACACGTGAAACAGGTCGAGCACCAGGGCGTCCGAGCGGATGATGAGCGCGCGGCTCTCCGGCTCGGCCAGGGTGCTGAAGACCAGGGGCCGCTCCCCGTCGGCGTGGGCGGCGTTGTTGATGCGCTCGGCGGCCGCAGCCGCCTTCTCCAGGCTGTCCACGTACGGGATGGTAACTTCGCGGTACTCGGTGGTACCTTCGAACTGGGCGAGAAGGCTGTGGCCGATGGTCTCGGCGGTGATCGCGGTGCGATCGGAGACATAGAACATCGTCCGCATGAGAACCGGCGCTTCCATGATGGCGCCGCGCCTATAATAAGGTAGGGGAGACCTGGGATGGGAAAATACGTCCAGAGGCTTGGCGACGTCGGAATGGGGGATGTCGGAAGCGTCGGCGGAAAGAACGCCTCCCTGGGCGAGATGCTCCGCGAGCTGAGCTCGGTCGGAGTCCTGGTTCCGGACGGCTTCGCGACCACTACCGACGCATTTCACGCTTTTATCCGGTCCGCGGGGCTCGGGGACCGTCTCCGGGAGAAGCTTTCGGGCCTGGACGTGGAGGACGTCTCCGCGCTGACTCGCGCCGGCCGGGAGATCCGGGCGGCGATCCTCGAGGCCAGGCTCCCCGAGGACCTGAGCCTCGAGGTGCGGGAAGCCTATCGGGCGCTTTCGGGCGGCAACCCGGACCGCTCGTTCGCGGTGCGCTCCTCCGCGACCGCGGAAGACATGCCCGATGCCTCCTTCGCGGGACAGCAGGAGACGTTCCTCAACGTTCACGGCGAGGAGAATGTGCTCCAGGCGGTGAAGGGCGTCTTCGCGTCCCTCTTCAACGACCGGGCGATCGCCTATCGCGTCCACAAAGGGGTCGAGGAACACGGCATCGGCATCTCCGCCGGAGTGCAGCTCATGGTCCGGAGCGACCTCGCCGCGAGCGGCGTCGCCTTCACTCTCGATACCGAGTCGGGGTTCCGCGACGTGGTGTTCGTCACCGGAAGCTACGGTCTCGGCGAATCGATCGTGCAGGGCGCGGTGAATCCCGATGAGTTCTACCTCTATAAGCCGAACCTCGCGTCCGGCCGGCCGGCGGTGCTCTCGCGGACCCGGGGTGAGAAGGCCACCAAGATGGTTTACGACGACTCGAGCACCTTCGGGGCGGGAATTCAGACCGTGCCCGTGCCCGAGGCGGAGCGGGGGAAGTTCGTTCTGAGCGATGCCGAGCTCGAGGAGCTGGGAAGGCAGGCGCTTCGGATCGAGAGTCATTACGGCCGTCCCATGGACATCGAGTGGGCCAAGGACGGTCTGGATGGCCGGATCTACGTCGTGCAGGCGCGGCCGGAAACGGTTAAGAGCCGCGACACCCGGGTCATCGAGCGCTATCGGCTTCGAATCCGCGGCGAAGTCCTGGTAGAGGGGCGGGCCGTGGGCCAGAAGATCGCAAGCGGTCCAGCCCGTCTGATCAAGGACGTGGCGCGAATGGCCGAGCTGGAGCCGGGTGACATCCTCGTGACCGACATGACCGACCCCGACTGGGAGCCGGTGATGAAGCGCGCGGGAGCGATCGTGACCAATCGCGGGGGACGGACTTGTCACGCCGCCATCATCGCGAGGGAGCTCGGGATTCCGGCGGTCGTCGGCTGCGGCGATGCCACCCACGAGCTCGAGGACCGCCAGGTGGTGACGGTGAGCTGTGCCGAGGGCGACGCGGGTTTCATCTACCGCGGGGCGCTCGACTACGACGTGGAGCGCATCGCCCTCGACGCCATGCCCGAGCTTCCCCTGTCGGTGATGATGAACGTCGGCAATCCCGAGAGGGCGTTCCAGTTCGCCTCGCTCCCGCACGCGGGCGTGGGCCTCGCCCGGCTGGAGTTCGTCATCGGCAACAGCATCGGAATTCACCCGCGGGCGCTCCTCGAGTTCGAGAGCCTGACTCCGGAGCTGAAAGAGACCATCGCCGAGCGCATCCGGGGATATCGCGACCCGGTGAGCTTCTACGTCGATAAGCTCAGCGAAGCCATAGCTATCCTCGGGGCGGCCTTCCATCCCGAGCGGGTGATCGTGCGCCTGTCGGACTTCAAATCCAACGAGTACGCGCACCTCATCGGCGGCGAGCGCTACGAGCCCAAGGAAGAGAACCCCATGATCGGCTTCCGGGGCGCGGCGCGTTACGTCTCCGAGGCCTTCGCCGAATGCTTCGCCCTCGAGTGCCGGGCGATCCGACGGGTGAGGGAGGAGATGGGTCTCCGGAACGTCGAGGTCATGGTGCCCTTCGTGCGCACCGTCGACGAGGCGCGGCGGGTCGTCGAGGCGCTCCGGGCGCAGGGGCTCGAGCGCGGGAAGGATGGCCTCAAGATCATCATGATGTGCGAGATCCCCTCGAACGTAATCCTCGCCGAGGAGTTCTTGAAGTACTTCGACGGATTTTCCATCGGATCGAACGACCTCACGCAACTCACCCTCGCCCTCGACCGGGACTCGGCCCTGGTGGCCTCCTCCTTCGACGAGCGAAACGACGCGGTGAAATCGCTCCTCCACCGCGCGATCGAGGTCTGCAAGAAAGAGGGGAAGTACGTCGGGATCTGCGGCCAGGGCCCTTCCGACTATCCGGATTTCGCGATGTGGCTCCTGAACGAGGGGATCGACAGCATTTCCCTCAACCCCGACACCGTGGTCGAGACCTGGATCTTTCTCGCCGGGCAGACTCAGCCGGCGGGCCAGGCGCGCAAAGCCTAGGCGTGCGCCGGCCTGCCGGGAGTAGGGGAGGCCGATTGCGCATGAAGTCGCCGTGCGGTTAGATTCCCTCCCTCGTGAGCATCGCACTCCTCTCAATCATCGCCTTCGCCGTCGCCATCCTTCTGAGCTGTTTCACGCCGATCAACGTCGGCCTCATCTCCATCGCGTTCGCGTTTCTGGTCGGCGTCCTCTTCGGGGGAATGAAGGTCACCGAGGTAGCCTCCGGCTTCCCCTCGAGCCTGTTCCTGGTGCTCGTGGGAGTGACCCTCCTCTTCGCTCAGGCGAAGGTCAACGGTACTCTCGATCAGATCGCGAAGCGCAGCGTCCGGCTCGCGCGCGGCAACCCCGGGGTCATCCCATTGGTGTTCTTCTTTCTGGCGATGACCATCGCCTCCATCGGACCCGGAAACATCGCGGCGGTTGCGATGCTCGCCCCCATCGCCATGAGCATCGCCGGAGAAGCGGGAATCAGCGCGTTCCTGATGACGGTTATGGTGGCCACGGGCGCGAACTGCGGCGCGCTTTCGCCGTTCGCCCCGACGGGCATCATCGCCAACGGGCAGCTCGCCCGCATCGGGATCACCGGTGCCGAGTGGCCGACGTTCATCAACAACTTCGTCGCCGAGGCGACCGTTGGGATCGGCGGCTATTTCGTACTCGGCGGGACGAAGCTCCTGGCCCGGGGAGGCACGTCTTCGGCCGAGGCCGACACCGAGCCATGGAACTGGCGGCAGAAGCTCACGCTCGCTCTCATCGCCTGCTGGATCCTTTCGGTGTTCTTCTTCAATGTGGACGTCGGCATGGGGGCGTTCATCGCCGCCGCCGTGCTCACGCTCTCCCGTGCCGCCGACGAAGAGCTCGCGGTCAAGTCGATTCCCTGGAACACCATAATCATGGTCGGCGGGGTCACCGTCCTGATCTCGATCCTGGAGAAGACCGGCGGCATGGATCTCTTCACCGGCCTCCTCACGCGCTTTTCGACGCCGGACACCATCACCGGCGTCATCGCCTTCGTGACCGGCGTCATCTCCGTCTATAGCAGCTCCTCGGGGGTGGTGCTTCCCGCCTTCCTCCCGACCATCCCCGGAATCATCGAGAACCTGGGAGGGGGCGACCCCATGGCCATCGCCGCGTCCATCATCGTGGGCTCGCACCTGGTGGACGTCTCTCCACTATCGACGCTCGGAGCGCTCTGCATCGCGGCGGCGCCCGTCCAGGAGAACCGCACGCAGCTATTCAACAAGCTTCTGTTATGGGGCCTCTCGATGAGCGTCGTGGGCGCGATCGTCTGCTACGTCTTCTTCGGCGTCCTCGGCCTTTGAAAACGGGGAATCAACGCAAAGACGCAAAGAAGAAAATCCAAATACAAAAGGTGGGACGTGGGGACAGGAAGGGATAAGGAGATAGAAACCCGGTCCTGATTTATCCCCTTTATCTCCTCCTTTCTCCCTGTCCCCCTTCTCCGATTCTTCTTGCGTCTTTGCGCCTTTGCCGTGAAATTCCTCCCTTGGTGGAGCTCGCTCGCTGCCCGGTTATTGGAGTACCGGGGGTCGGGCGCGCGCGGGGCCGCGGAACACCGCGTTCAGGAACATCACGTTCAAACCGTCCATGTAGGCGCGGAAGTTGGGATCGAACGCGAAGCCCACCACCAGACCCTGGCCGTGGCCCTGGACCAGGGTCAGGGGCTTGAAGGCGAGCTGCTTCCGGTTCTCTTCCCAGAGGTATCCACTCGCCACGAGCTTCGACGCCTCCTCCAGGATCGCCGGGTTCTGCCCCTTGTCCAGGGTCAACGGCGTGAAGATCGACCGCCCGTTCACGACGGCGTGGACCGTCCTTCCCATCCCTGCGTTCAACCAGTGCTCGGGGTCGAGCCTCGCGCGCACGACGACTCCCGCGACCGCGTCGGGCCGTTCTTCCGGGGGCTCGATCGCCTTGAGATAGTCCTCTTCGGTCGCGAGGATCAACGACGGCGGCTTGTCTTCCTTTTCCTCCGAAGCTTTCTCCGGCGCTGGCTGGTTCTCCCGCTTCGAGTCCAGTAAGCCGGAGCTCGTGAGATAGGAAAGCGCCTCGCCGATCCCGATGAGCGTGCCGCCCTCCCGCACCCACGCCTGGAGCTTCGTCTTGCCGTCCTCGCCGAAGGCCGAGCCGTAGTCACCCTCGGGCAGGATGAGGACGTCGAACGCGCGCAGGTCGGCGCCGGCGATGCGGCGGGAGCGGATCGGCGTCACCGGGTAGCCGTACTGGCGCTCGAGGACGAACCGGGTCGCCCCGGCGGAGCTCGTGGACGTGGGCTCGTCCCAGGCGATCGCGACTCGCGGCTTTCGCACGTGCTGGACGTTGCGGCTTCCGAAGTTCACTCCGGCATCGACCCAGCCGCTCTCCGTGGCCACGACCCGTGCCCCGGTCTCGCGAGCGAGACGCTCCAGAATCTCGTGAAGCCCGTCGGGGTTGTGAGCCACCATGAAGACCAGAGTCCCGGTGGGATAGACGGTTCCTCCCTGATGGATCTCGCGGTCGGAGCTGAGAACTCTCAGGTCTTCCCGGAGTGCCGCCGCCAGGAGGCGTCCCGCCGCCTGCGTTCCCCAGGGAACGAGGTAGGAAAGCTGCGCTTTGCCGCCCTCTACGATGCCCGGCTCGACCCGCTCCGGTCCCGCGGGAGCGAAGTCTCCCGAGGGGACGGTGTCGCAAGCGAGAGCTTCGATGTTGAAGATCTGCGGGATCGACCAGCCGGTGACGTCGTAGATCTCGTCCGGCAGCTTCTTCCGACGCCTCCGTTCCTGCTCCTGGAGAAAGTCGGCCTCGAGCGGGGTGTCGGGATCGAGGATCGTGCGAATGAGCCGTTTCGTGGGCTGGGCAAGGTCGATGACGTAGCTTCCGGGGGGAGCCTCGCGGCCTCCGCAACCGCGGATCGCCACCGGAGAGCGCGAGACCTCGATCCCGTGCTCTCCCAGGATCCCCGCGGCTTTCCGGACCGCCGTCCGGTCGCCCTCGTTCGCGAGCACGTAGGCCTTCACCTTCTCCGTCCGTCCTTCTTCGACGGCGCTCTTGCGATGCTGCCAGAAGCTTTCGAGGAGCCTGCGGCGCTCGCGCGCCACGGTCTCGGCGGTCGAGAGCGACGCCACGAAGTGGTGGCGCACGCCGTCGCGGAACAGCAGATCGGTCCCGTCGGCTCGGCGGAAGACCAGACCTCGGGCCGACGCCTGCTCGTAGGTCGTGGCGATGCTTCCGTGGAAGAGCGGCCAGCTCGCGCCGTAGCCCGGGTAGAACGCGTCGTAGACCTCGCGGGTGAAGTAGAGGAATCCGTATCGGTCGAACCACTTCGCGTTGTTGCGGCCGAAGAGCTCGAGGCTCTCCCTCTGCGCCGAGGTGATATGGGGGTTGTAAGGCACCGCCTCGGGGGCGAAGTAGTAGGTGGAGTTTCCTCCCATCTCGTGGAGATCGACGAAGACCTGGGGGAACCACTCGAGGTAGGCGGCGACGTGACCCCGGGTCTCGGGCTGGGTCAGCGTCAGCCAGTCGCGGTTGAGGTCGAAATAATAGTGATTGGTGCGGCCGCCCGGCCAGGGCTCGTCGTGCTCGGCCGCGAGCGGATGCGCTGCGGGCTCGATCCCGTAAGCGACGTCGAACTGATAGACGAACCGGTCGCGTCCATCGGGATTCTGGGTGGGAACGATGACCACCAGAGTCTCCGCGAGGATCTGATTCACCATGGGATCGTCCACGGCAGCGAGCAGGTGATAGGCGGTCAGAAGGCCGGCATCGGGCGAGGAGATCTCGTTGCCGTGGACGCCGTAGGCGAGCCAGGTGATCGCGGGCTCCGACGCGATGAGCGCGCGCGCATCGTCCTCGCTGGTGCGGCGAGGATCCGCCAGCTTTCTGCGGTTCGCCCGGATCTCGTCGAGGCGCGCCATATTGGCCTTCGAGCCGATGACGGCGTAGACGAGCTTTCTTCCTTCCCAGCTGCGGGCATACTCGAAGACCCGGATCTGATCCGGCTTCGCCGCCGCGAGCGCGTCGACGTAGGCGACGATCTCGGCGTGGGTGAGGATCTCCTCGCCCGGCGGGTGGCCGAAGACTTTCTCGAAGCTGGGAACGGCCGGATCGTATCGAGCGCCGGGCCAGAACTCGAAGCTCTCGGAAGATGCTGTCGCGGACAGGAGAAGAGAAACGAGAAGAACGAAGGGCGTCATCAGGGCCTCGCGTAAGGATAGAGTTGGCGAGGCCGATGGTACGGTGGCATCTACGGGACACGCAAGCCGGCGAGTCAGCCCGAGGCCGAGGCTCCGAGCTTGAATGCGGTCGCGGAGGCGAGACCGAGCGGAGGAGATCGAAGACGCCGAAGCTCGAAAGGAAGACGGCGAACCGGGCCCGCTAGGGACGGCAGTAAGCCTCCTCGAGAGTGTTGACGTCGCGGGGAGTGATGAGGCGCTCCGGGTCCCATCCCTCGTTACGGACTCCGAAATTGCCGCTGATCCACATCTTGTCCTCGGCGTGAGGCGAGTGGTCGACGATGCCGAGCGCGTGTCCCATCTCGTGGGCGGTGGTGCTGGCGACGTCCTGCGCCAGAAAGGCGGTGCCCTCGAAGCGGCTCCGGGTCAGCGAAACCCCGGCGCTCACCAGACGGCTTCCGGTGAACTTGATCTCGGTCGACCCGATCGCGCGATCGGGAAGCGGCTCGTGAGAGAGGGAGATCGAGATGGGAGATTCCGGCCGGTCGTAGTTGAGGCGGACGCTTCCGATCTTCCCTCGGGTGGCTTCCGACCAGAGCCCGACACCGCGGGCGATCCCTTCGAGATACGTCTGCCGGTGCTCCAGGGGGAGCGAGGAAGTATCGACGTAGACCTCGATGGGGAAGCTTTCCCACCTCTTGAGCTGGGTCGAGCTCGCGAAGCTCGGCGCCGCTCCGCAGTCCCCGAGGATCGGGGAGGTCGAGGCCAGCGCGGTGAAGTTGCTGGCGCAGCCGAACAGGCCGACGGCGATGTGGCAGACGAGACCGAACAGGTAACGGAACCGGAAGCTGGCAGCAGTCACGAGACCCTCGGGGCGGAGTTGAAAGTCGAAAGCACCGGAGCTCCGGGTCGCCGGCTCCGGAATTCGACTGAACGAAATTTTGTGCGTATTCCCAGTGTATCACCCACGGCGAAAAAAGGAAGACCCTCGACGGGGGATGGCCTTGTGCTAGGCTTCCGGGCAATGGGCCGAAGCAAGTGGATTCTCTTTCTGGCGCCGGGTTTCGTGGCCCTTCACTTGAACTACTGGATGTGGGACGAGGCCCGCCTCGTCCTGGGGCTGCCCGCGAACCTCTTCTACCACGTCGTCCTCAGCCTGGTTCTCTCCGTCGTGTTCGTCGTCCTCGTGCACCGGGCCTGGCCCCGGTATCTCGACGAGGACTGACGATCTCTCATTCGCCGTGAGCCCAGTACTCGGAGTCGTTCTCCTCTACCTCGCTGTCGTCCTCGGGATCGGCTTCGCCGCCCAGAGGGTCCTCCGCGGCACGGCCGAGGACTACTTCCTCGCGAGCCGGAGCATCGGCGCGACGGTCCTGCTGCTCTCGATCTTCGGGACCCACATGACGGCCTTCACGATTCTCGGGGCCTCGGGAGAGGCGCACCGCGGAGGCATCGCGGTCTTCGCGCTCATGGCGTCGAGCTCTGCCCTGGTCGCTCCGCTGGTCTTCTACTTCGTCGGCACCCGGCTGTGGTGGCTGGGAAAGCGCCTCGGGTTCATCACCCAGGTGCAGTTCTTCCGCGAGCGCTACCAGTCGGACCGCGTGGGGCTCGCGCTGTTCCTCGTCCTGGTGTCGCTCCTCGTGCCCTACGTCCTCATCGGAGTGAAGGGGAGCGGCGACGTTCTCTGGGCACTCACCGGAGGACCTGCGGGCGGAGTTCCGCCGTGGGTGGGGAGCCTTCTCATGTGCGGTGTGACCTTTGTCTACGTCGTCCAGGGAGGGATGCGGAGCACGGCCTGGGCGAACGCCTTCCAGACGCTGGTCTTCATGTCCGTTGGCGCGATTTCCTTCGTGGTGGTCGTCCGCGAGTACGGAGGCCTCGAGACCGCGATGAAGACGCTCGAAGCGAGCCGTCCCGAGCTCCTCACGATCGAGAAGTCCCCGCGCCAGCTCGGGCGGATGGTCTCCTATCTCCTGATCCCGCTCTCCGCCGGCGTCTTTCCTCACCTCTTCGCCAACTGGCTCTCCGCGAAGTCCGCGAGGACGTTTCGTCCGACGATCGTGCTCTACCCGATCTGCCTCGTCCTCGTCTGGGTCCCGAGCGTGGTTCTGGGAGTCGTGGGGAACATCGACTTCCCGCCTCCGCTCGAAGGTCCCATCCTGGTCCATTTGATGCTCCGCCACTCGGGAGGCCTCCTCGCGGGCCTCCTCGCCGCCGGGGTCTTCGCCGTCATCATGGGCTCGCTCGACAACCAGGCTTTCGCCGCGGGGACGCTCTTCACCCAGGACATCGTCCGGCACTACGGGTTCCACGACGGCCTCTCCGAGCGCGGGCAGGTCCTGACCGGGCGGCTCTTCGTCGCGGTGCTTCTCGGGATCGCTCTCCTGGTCTCGCTCACGACCTCGCGCACCATCTTCGATCTCGGAGTCTGGTCCCTCAGCGGGTTCGCGGCGCTCTTCCCCGTCGTCGTCGCGTCCCTCTACTGGCGGCGGAGCACGGGAGCGGGGGTCCTCGCGTCGATCGGGACCGTCGCCCTCCTGTGGGTCGCCTTTTTCGTCGATTCCCTCGGATTCCGCGGGGAGTACACCGTCGGCGAGACCGGGCTCCTCCCGGTGGCGTTCCTGTTCGCGGGCGCCGTCGTCAGCCTGGTCGCGGTTTCGCTCGCGACCGCCCCTCCGCCGGGCCGCGTCCTCGACCGGTTCTTCCCGGCGCGGTAGTATCACTCGAGGAGTCGTCCATGCTCGCGGCCGCGGGAATCTCTTTTCTGATAGTGAGCGCCGCCCTGTTCGGCCTTCGGCTTCGCCGCGGGGTCTACAGCCGCTATCCCTTCGAGCAGTTCTTCCTCGTCGGTGCCGCGTTCGTTCTCGGCCTCGTGGCGGCGATCGCGAATCCGGGGCCGGTCACGCTGGCGCTCCTCGCGGTCGAGGCGGGAGCCCTCGCTCTCGTCGTCCGCTACCTGGGCATCGGGGCCCGGTTCCCTTCGGAAGAGGCGGGCATCAAGACGGGGGAGCGCTTCCCCGAGTTCGCGCTTCCCGATTCCGAAGGCGCAACGTTTCAGTCGCGTTCTCTGCTCGGAAGCTCCGCGGCCCTCTACCTCTTCTACCGAGGGCACTTCTGACTGTTCTGCTCCAGTGAGCTCGGGCAGCTCCAGAAGTTCCAGCGGCGGGTGGAAGAGCTCGGAGTCCGCGTCCTTGCGGTCAGCGTCGACCCCCCCGAGGTTTCGGCGCGGTTCCGGAAAGGGCTCGCCGCCGATTTCACGTTTCTCTCGGACACCAAAGGCGAGCTTCTTTCCCGCCTCCACCTCCTCCATCGGGGAGGTTACCGGGGGCGGGACGTCGCATATCCCGCGGCGATCCTCGTCGACAAGCAGGGGATCGTGCGCTGGGTCTACCGGCCGGAGCTCGGGCATCTGCGGATGATGCCCGAGGACCTCTTCGGCGCCATGGAGCGCCTCACGCTCGAGGAGCAGAACCGCGAGCTCCGGCGCGGCCGCGCGGTCGGGCGGGTGGTGCGTCAGGTCTTCCTGATGAAGCAGCCGGAAGACCTCGCGGTCGCCATCGAGGCTCTCCGCGACGAGCTCCGGAAGCTCGGTCTCGCGTTCTCCGTTTGCGGCGTCGCCATCGTTGACGAGAAGAACGGGAGCCTCCGCATGTTCAGCGCCCGCCACGAGCGCCTTTCGAGCATGGAGGTCACGATCTCCGGCCATCCCGAGACCGCGGAGATCCTCGAGCTCTGGACCCGCCGGGCCGTGGGAATCATCGACCTCACGGAGGAGGGGGCCGCGTTCCGCGATCGGGCGCTCGAGCATGCCTGCGAGGATTGCTTCACGAGCGATCTCGAGTATCTGCTGAACGTGCCGTTCTCCCACGGAACGGTGTTCATCGGAGGGACGAACTCGCAGCAGCCGACTCTCGACGACGTGGCGACGCTCACCGAGTTCGCCGATGCGATTTCCGTCGCCTACCAGCGGTTCGTCGATTTTCGGAGCCTCGAGAACCGCACCCGGGAGCTCCAGGAGACGCAGCTCCAGCTCATCCAGTCCGAGAAGATGGCGGCTCTCGGCCAACTCGTCGCCGGAGTGGCTCACGAGCTCAACACCCCCATGGGGGCGATCCACAGCAATACCCAGAGCTCGACGAAAGCTCTCGACCGCCTGATGGACGCGCTCGGCAACGGAGGGGACCGTCTTTCGGACCACGAGGCGACTCTCGCGAAGCTTCGCGAGATGAATGTGGTGAACGACACCGCGACCCGGCGGATGATCGAGATCGTCTCGAACCTTCGTAAGTTCGCGCGCCTCGACGAGTCGGAGTGGAAGCAGGCGGATCTGAGGGAGGGCCTCGAGGAGACCCTGGCCCTCGTCGAGCACCAGACGCGCGGGAGGATCCAGATCGTCCGTTCCTACGGAGACGTTCCTCTCGTCGGCTGCTATCCCGGCCAGTTGAATCAGGTCTTCATGAACCTCCTGGCGAATGCCATACAGGCCATCGAGGGCGAGGGCCGCATCGACGTCGAGTGCTCGCGCGAGGGCGACTCGGTGGTGGTGCGGGTGCGCGACGACGGCCACGGCATCCGCGAGGACGCGATCTCCCGCGTCTTCGATCCGGGCTACACCACCAAAGGCGTGGGCGTGGGAACGGGGCTGGGCCTGTCCATCGCGTATCGCATCGCCTCGAACCACGGAGGCTCTCTACGGGTGAAGAGCGAAGAGGGGAAAGGCTCGGAGTTCACGCTGTCCATCCCCATCGGCCTCGCCCCGCCGAAAACGCTCTCGACGACGAGCGCCTATACTCTCTCGAGCCGCTGACGTGAAGACATGATTCTCGCAATTCTTCTCGCCTTTCTCGCCGCCGAGGAGCCGTACTTCTCGACTTTCTCCATCGCCGCCTTCGATCCGGCGACGGGGGAGACCGGGGTGGCCGTGACCACCCGCAATCCCTGCGTCGGCAATGCCGTCCCCTGGGTGCGCGCGGGCACCGGCGCGGTCGCCACCCAGGCCAGCACCCGCGCGGAGTACGGACCGCAGATTCTCGACGGGATCGCCTCCGGCTTGACAGCGCAGGAGGCCCTCGAGCGGGCGCTCGCCGCAGACGACAGAGCGGCGCACCGTCAGGTCGGAGTCATCGGCCCGGGCGCGGGAAGCGCCCAGCATACCGGCTCCGAGACCAGGCCCTGGTCGGGGCACCGCTCCGGCGCTCACTACGTGACGCAAGGGAACCTTCTCGCAGGCGCCGAAGTGCTCGATGCCGTCGCCCGTACTTTCGAAGCCTCCGAGGGAAGCGGGCGCCATCTCGCCGATCGGTTGATCGCCGCTCTCGAGGCGGGAAACGCCGCGGGAGGCGATACCCGCAAGGGCCGCTCGCAGTCGGCGGCGGTCGTGGTGGCCGACCCGCGCGAAGGCCGTGCGCAGCGGCCGGACGGAGTCTCGACCCACGTGAACGTCTGCGAGCACCCCGAGCCCGTCGCCGAGCTCCGGCGCGTCTACGACGCGGTGAGCCAGCGCCTCGGGTTTCGGACGCTGCAGCAGTTCTCGGGTAAGGACGTTCTTCAGCTCGAGATCCTTCTCGAAGCTCTCGGCTATCTCACGCGCGCCGAGTCCAGGGAGGAGGACGAAACCGCGGTCTACACCCCGGAGCTCGCGAAGGCGGTCGACCTGTTCCGTAAGGCGGAGGGCCTGTCGACTCCCGAGTCGGGCTCTCCCTCGGGTCTCGTCGATCGCGACACCGTGGATCGTCTCTGGGAGCGTCTCGAGGCATCCGGCAAAGCCGCCTCGGTCCGCGAGCGCATTCGCGAGTTGACCGCCGTCACCCGCTGACGATCACTTCTTCTTCCGACGACGGGCGGCAAGGCTCCGGGGCGTGAAGCGGTATCTCGGCATCGAGAGCGTCCCGTTCTTCCCGAAGCGTATGCCTTCGGATTCCAGAATGCGGCGCTGGAGATCGGGCGGCTGGTGGAGGTGCTCCGTCGAGATCCCTCCCGCGGCATTCACCACCCGCTGCCAGGGGACGTCGCCGGGACACTGGTTCATGGCCCATCCGACCGCGCGGGCCGAGAGCGGTCGGCTCAAGAGCTCCGCGATCTGGCCGTAGCTCATGACGCGCCCGCGCGGAATCCGACGCACGATCCGGTAGACCTCTTCCCAGGCGCTCGCCGGCATCAACGTTTCCTCATGAAGGGAAGGGGCGCGAGCGCCAGGACGGCGCCGGTCAGGCTCAAAGCGGCGTAGCCGACCTCGGCCAGGAGAACGCCCGAAAGCACTCCGGCAATCGCGGCGCTTCCCCAGACGTAGGCGTCCGCCGTCCCCTGGAGCCGCACGCGGTCTTCGCGCTTCGTGCTCTCCGTCAGGAGGGCGCTCGCGGCGACGAAGCCGAAGCTCCACCCGAGCCCGAGGAGGAGAAGTGCTACGGAGTGGGACCAGGAACCGGGCGCCGCGACCGCGGCCA
>DAISKN010000006.1:0-29286 GCA_036820975.1 Acidobacteriota bacterium
GCGGCGACGAGGTCCTCCGCCGACGTCGACTCCGGGAACATCGGCCGTACCTGTTTCTGCTGGCCGTAGAGCCAGGCGATGAAGAGCATCTGGATGGCGCCGCCGCGATACCAGTTTCCCTGCTCATAATAAGGTCCGACCCGGCCGACCCCCGCGCCGAATCCCTGGACGTTCATCGCGGCATACGCGGGATGTCCCAGGGACGCAATCGCCATCTGGTACTCCGCCGTCGAGGAGCAGCCCGTAGTCCCGACCTTGCCGTTCGACCACGACTGGGCCTGCATCCAGGCAAGGGCGTCGTAGCCGTCGGTGATGGGGGCGCCCAGGATGTCGTAGTTGCCCTCGGAAAAGAAGTGGCCGCGCTCGTTCTGCACGACGAAGGCGTAGCCGCGCTTCACCGCGGTGAGCGCCGCCGTCATATCCGAAGGCGCGCCGTTCCGGACGTCCCAGTAGTTGAAGTTGTACGGGGTCCGCACCCACACGATGGGGAGCTTGCCCGCCGCCTTCCGCGGCCGGTAGACGTCGGTCGCGAGTCGAACGCCGTCTCGCATCGGCACCATCAGCTTGCGCTCGACGACGGCGATGTCCTGGAGCTCGTTCTCGAGCTCCAGGCGCTCCGCGATCTGTTCCGGGGTCAGCGGCGTGCGCGGCTGCGCGGAGAGGACGGAAGGAAGCGCGATGAATACCAGGAGCCAACGGGTGATCATGGGCGATTCATAGCACACTTGGTCTACCCTGCTCCAGAGCCTCGGAGCGCCGCCCGCGCCGTCAGCAGGAGCGCGAGCGCGGCGGAGAAGAGGACCCCCCAGAGGACGAAGCGCTTCCAGTCGGGGATGAGCGGCTCCGAGAGAGCGTCCTCTCCCCCGAGCGTCCGCGGCTCGCTGAGGGCGACGTCGGTCGCCGGAACCAGTCGGTCCTCCTCGGAGGAGGTGAGCACGCGAAGGCTCTCGTTCGCCCGCCGCGGCGGGCGGGCGCCGCGGCGCCCGTAGGCGATCTCGAACGGCGGCTCGCCCCGGGCGACGAACACCACGTCGTCGGGGCGGTAGCCCACGCGAAGCGCCGGGGGGGCAATACCGAAGCCTCCCGGAGCTTCGCCGGTCGTGAGCTTCCAGCAGCGATCGCGGGTGCCCGCCGCCGAGAGACGGGTCTCGCTGAGCTCTTGGCCATCGACTTCGAATCGATAAACGGCGCCGCCTCCGCGACGGATCCAACCGCCCTTGCGATCGGAGCGGGAGAGGATCTGGACCTCGGTCCAGGTATTCCTCTCGGACGGCGCGACCTCGAGCTTCTCGACGAGGATCGGGCCCGGGGTCTCGAAATGAATTCCGTCCTCGTCGAGTCGAAGATCGGAAACCTCGAGCCACAGGGTCTCGACGAGCTCGGTCTTCGAGGAGAGAACGAGGTCGACGCGGGTCAACGTCATCGGGAACGACCCTTCCTCGCTCGCGAGCCTCAGGTAGCGTGCGGCTCTCGACGGGAGGGGGAGCTCGTTTCTTCGAAGGCGCTCGCCGTCCCTCCAGAGATCAGCCGCGACCGCGGACGCGAGCGTTCGCCAGGACGAAAGGTCGTCGCTCTCATCGACCCGGATCTTGCGGACGAAGCCCCCCTTCACGTCCTCCGGCTCCTCCCAGTGGAGAACAAGACGCTCGGCGGCGTAAGCGGGGTCGACGGGACCCGGATCCAGCACGTAGGCCCTAACGCCTGCCGGAGCGAGGTCGGGCGCGACCGATATCGACGCGCGCTCGGCTCCGCTCTCGATCTGGATCCGGACCGCGGAAAGCTCGTCGGGAGTCGACTCGAGGAGCGGGAAGACGCGAGCCGGAACGAAGCGCCGCTCGACCTCCTCCCTGTCCGGCGGGCTCCAGAGCTCGTGCGGAACGAGCGACCCCGCCGCGTTGAAGACCCGGAGGTCCCCCAGATCCGATCGAGTGACGCCGCGATAGACGGCCGGAGGGAGCCGGACGCGATAGAGCGGCGCCACCGTCCGCGGACGGACGGCGATTCCGTAGGCGAAATCGTCTTTCCGCGGATCCTGCGCGTGCGCGGGCGCCGCGAGGGAAACGGCGAGGGCTCCCGCGAGAGTCCACTTCCTCACGCGCTCAACTCCTCTTCCCGGGGCGGGACCGGGGAAAAGTACCCGACGACGAGGAGCAGGATCCCGACCCCGATGAAGGAGACGATGCGCGCCACCGTGCCGGTGTGGGAGAGATCGACGACGAACAGCTTGAAGACGACGGCGCCCATGAGCGCCGCCCCCGCGGTCCAGACTGGACGGAGGCTGCGCTTCGTCCCGAAGACCATGCAACCGAGCCCGGTCATTGCCCAGAGCACGGCGATCGCGGACTGGACGACGACGGAGTCGAACATCGCCTGCGCCTCGAAAGGAACCCCGAGGGCGAAGTGAACGGTCCGGAAAATCACGCCGTGCATCGAGACGAAGAGGGCGCCGGCGAGCGCGGCGCGGGCGGCGCTCCGGCAGATGCCGTTCGTTTCGAGGAACGAAGCCGCTCGCGAGACCCAGGAAAGGAGCGCCGAGACCGCGAGCAGCACGGTGAGATCGACCGGGCTCAGGATCGGGACGTAGGAGAGAGGGCTCGGATCCCACGTTCTCGAGAAACTGCTGGCGACGATCCAGAGCAGAAGATGGAGGGCCACCGGTGCCGTGCCCCAGGTGAGGTAGGCCGAAGGGATCTTCCGCCGCAGGGACACTACCGCGAGGACCGTCGCGACGGGCACGACTCCCCACATCACGTCGCCCCAGGCGGCTCCAGGGACGGCGCGATGAACGAGATAGCTCGACTCCCAGGCGGCGAGAAGACAGCCGATCCAAAGCCCGCCCGCGTGCCAGAGCTCTCCGACACCTCGCATCCGAAGGACGAGCCCATGGGCCGCGAGGGCGGCGAGCCAGCCCGCCGCGGCCCATCCCCGGAAGGGGTGCTCGAGGGTGAGCGCGGCGTAGAAGGCGGCGAGAGGCAAGCTCGGAAGGAGCCCGAGCGAGACCTTCTCGAGAAGCGGCCAGGCGAGCCGTCGTGCCAGTGGAATCGAGGCGGCGGCGGTGAAGGAGAGAAAGAGAAGCGCCCAGCCGAGCACTCGATCCTCGGTCTCCGCATGGGCGCCGATCTCGTGAAGGCCGTTTCCGAGCCACCAGGCGAGACCCCAGCCGAAGAACGTCCAGAGGAGCGGCCTTTCCTCGGGATGCAGCTGCTCGAGGCGGCGATGAAAGTGGAGCGCCGAGGCCAGACCGGCGATCGCGAGCAGCACGCCTCCGGCGAAGCGAGCGTTCCAGAACGCGTGCGCTCCCGCGGGTCCGGGATCCGCCAGGAAGAGGAGACCGGCAACGAGCTGGAGCGCGGCTCCGGAAAGACGCGGGAGGAGCCGCCGCTGCCGGACGCCGACCCAAACCATCGCCGCCCCTTCGAGAGCCCAGAAGGCCGAGGTGACGAGGCGGTCGAAAGCGAAGGGCACGGCGAGTGTCGCGAACACGATTCCGGTTCCAAGAAAAGACTCGCCCAGATCGCGCGCCGTCCCGGGCAGATACCGAAGGAGAGCGAGCGCGAGGGTGATGTAGAAGGCGCCGAACGAAAGAGCGGAGAACGCCATCCCGTACTCGGTATCGCTCACGAGCGCGTTCTGGAGAACCGCCGTCGCGAGAGGCACGCCGAAGACGAGAGTGCCGTCGACGATTCCGGTCCTTCCCTTCGAGTGTCGCAGCGAGGCGACGACGGCGATGGCGGCGTAGAGAAGGAAGAAGACGATGAGGAACGGCTCCGTCGTTGCGAAATACTCGGGGCGGTAGAAGCGGTAGCCCCAGCTCGCGGAGATGACGAACGTGAAGAGGAACCCCAGGAGGTTGAGGAGCCGGTAGCTGCGGAACCAGGCGGTCGCGAGGATGCCGGCGTTGAGAACCGCGTAGCTGAAGAGCGCCACGTGGCTCCCCTGGCCCGTCGACGTGAGGACCGGCGCGAGGAAACCGCCCACGGTCGCGAGCGTCGCGAGCGCGAGAGAATCCTGCGCGATCGCCAGAACGGCGGAGAGCGTCACGAAGAGCACGAGAAGGCCGAATGCCGCCGCCCCCGGGACCAGCGTGTAAAGGCGGAAAGCCGCGAAGACGGTGAGGTAGAGGATTCCGACGCCACCCCCCTGGAGCGCGAGTCCGAAGCCCGGACGCTCGGTCCGCGTGCGCCAGCCGACGCCGAGGAGTGCTATTCCCCCGAGGGCCGCCGCGGCGAGACGGAGCTCGATGGGGAGCAGCTCGCGCTCGACGGCGTACTTCAATAGGAAGGCGACGCCGAAGAACAGGACCACCACGCCCACGGTGACGATGAGGCTCGGCCCCGTGAAGTACGGCTTCGCCCAGCTCCAGATTCGTTCGAGAATGTCGGGCTCGCGCTCGACCGGCGCCGCGAAGGACGGCGGCGGTAGTGGCGTCGCGCGCGGTAGTGGCGTCGCGCGCGGTAGTGGCGTCGCGCGCGGTGCTGGCGTCGTGCGCGGTGGAGGGGCTTGCGGAGGCGGCGTTTCTCGCACGGGCTCGGCCGAAGACCGAGGCGGAGGCAAAGGCGGAGGCGGCATCTCGGGAGACTTCGGCGAGAAACCGGTGAGCGACCTCTCGAGGTCTCGAATTCGGGAGCTCTGCTCGAGAACGCTCATGAGGAGGTAGCCGAAGAGGCCGCCCTGAAGCGCTCCCCAAGCACCAGCGATCGAAAATCCGACGAAGGCGCCTACGATCGCAACCAAGGCCGGCATGGTCCTGCCTCCCAATTCCCGACGCTCGCGGGGAGAGCGCGGGCGATTCGACGGGTCGCCGCTGCCAGCCCGTCTCGCCTTCGCAAGAGCAGGGTCCGTGCCAGCGGTATCGGCAGGAAGTGTCGCGTGAGGAAAGAGATGCGAGGGCCCTCCATCGAGCCGCCGGGGAGCGGAGTCGTTTCTTGTACAGACAACGGACATCCAGTGCGTTGGCAAGACGAAAGACCTGGGTACCCGACGCACCTTGTTCCGTCGAGGGTTCAGACCTTAGAATTACCTGGTCTCGTTCTTACACAAGGACACTTCAGGGAAGCGCTCGCCGCTCGACGGCGTGGGACATCGTTCGGATATCGAATCGAGGGATACTGAAATGAAGAGTTGGTTCAGGGCGTTGGCAGCTTCGGTCATCGCGCTTGGCGTTGCGAGCGTCGGCGGCTCGACCTTCCTCCAACAGGGCGGGGGCGCGTTGTCCGTTACCGCGAGCGGTGCACCGGCAGCCGGAGTCGACATCTTCCTCCTGGTGAATCAAGGCAAGAGCGCCCTCGGCAAGACGAGCTCCGTCGGACAGCTGCCGTTCGATCCCGCTCTTCTTACCGGCAAGGTCCGGATCCAGGTGGCCGTCCTCAAGTTTCCCGACCGAACGGAGGTCTACCTCGTCGAGGGCGAGAGCGACGACGCCTGTCGCGAGGTCGAGGAAGCCTCCGAGAAAGAGGAAGACTGCCGCTGCGACCCGGCCGGCCTCATCTGGTGGGGTGACACTCTCCAGGTCGACGTCACGGGACTCACCGCAACTGGAGGGAGCGCACCTCTCACCAGGAATCCCCTGTTCTGGGGCGGCCTCGCGGGCGCGGGAGTCGCTACCGGAATCGTCGTGGGCACGGGAGGCTCGGCGACGACCACCACCTCAGCGCCTGCCGGCACGGGCGGCACGGGAACGCCAGTATCGACGACGACGACCACCACCGCGCCGCCGACCACGACGAGCTCCGTCGCCATCGATCTGACGGGCACCTACGACATCAACATCGTCGGCGTCAGCGACCCGGGAGGCCACCGCCAATTCACCGGAGATCCGCCGCCGAGGATCGACATCCGAGTCAACGGCAGCAACTTCACCGCGACCGGGCAGGCGCCCTGGGTCCGGGTCGATGGCACCATCGACAGCCAGGGACGCTTCCGCGCCGAAGGACGCGGCACCGTCGCCGGCCGCGCGAATGTGATGGTGACCTTCGAAGGGCAGATCGAGATGTCGAGCCCGCACCGCTTGAACGGCTCGTATCGGATGGGGACGGGCGGCGAGCTCCCCGGCGGCCAGGCGATCGAATTTCGCCTGCAGGGCCAGAAACGATAGGAGGCGATGTCGATGAGAATGCGCGCCATCCATGCGACGTTGTGCGTGACGTTGTCCTGCGGCGTCTTCGAATCGGCGTACGGCCAGGCGCCCGCTCCCTCCACCCAGGAAGGCACCATTCTTGCGGAAAATCACCGGACTTCGGTCTTCGATCAGCTCAAAGCGGCGCTCGACGCTCAGAGCCTTCCCTCGGCGTGGATCGACGAGCTCAAGAACGATCCTCCCGATATCCGCTTCTCCGATATCGGAGACAACCAGGGCCTCTACCAGCCCGCCTGGCAGGGACCGCGGGGCAACGGCCTCGCGGGGAACACCATTCACCTCAAGCCGGGGCTGAATCCGCTTCAGCTCACGAGCGATCAGATCTCGACGATCACCCACGAGGCGTGGCATTGCTGGTTCGACTTCGTTCCCAGCTACCCCGCGACCGCGGTCTCGAGATTCTCGGACGCTCAGGACGAAGCCATCGGGGGTTTCATCGGCGAGCTCGTCGTGGGCAATGGCCTGTCGAAGGCGGTCACGTCGGCCATCAACGAGGCGACGGGAGAAAACCGCGGCGGGACGGCGCAGGACGCCGTCGACGCCATCAAGATCCTCGAAGACGCCTGGGACGGAAGCTTCTTCACCAAAGGATTCGTCAACGAGAAGGACGTGCGGGACTGGGCCACGTTGCGCCGACTCAACCCCGAGATTCAGGGGCTGGAGACCTACCTTTCCGACGCGGACAAGAAGAAGCTGCAGGACCGTCTCGACCAGCTGGAGCGACAGCGGCAGGCCGACGGAGAGATGGCGAACCCTGTCGAACCGCAATCCAGCCAGCAGTCGAACGCGGGCCCGACTGCGCCTTCTTCGGATAGCGCTTATGCGACGACGACCGGGGGAACGCCGGTGAGCTACGGGACCGGCTCCTTCTACGAAAGCGGGGGCGTCCGCTATCCCGTGGACGGAGGCCTCGCGCTCGCGTATCCGGGAAACGCGGTCGCGCCATGGGTGAACGCGACCCCGGACTCGTTGAACCTCTCCGCGGCCTCCGGGGGGCGGGCGGGAGACGTTCAGCTGATGATCGTCATGTTCCTGAACGGCTCCGTGCCCGGTGCCGGGAGGCGGGGGGACCTGGGTCGGCCGGGCGGCGCGCTGGTGGCGTCGCTCGAGGGCGGTGCCGCAAGCGCGATCCCGCTGCCGCAGACCGGCGGCACGACGGCGCCGCTCAAAGCGGTAATCGAAGCGCTCGGTGTTTCGAGCGGAGAAGCGTTCACCATCGAGATCTCGAGCTCCGAATCCCAAGCGGTGGACCTGTCGGCGGCTGGTGTCGTCGTCGAGCCGCTGCCGCCCAAGGTGGGCCAGGCGGTTCGGAAGGAGTTCGCCGCCGCGACGAAGGGCGAGCCGACGCTGCGCCTTCCCGCCGACGGCTATTGCCTGGAGTTTCTCCGCGAGCCTCCTCCGGAAGGGACGATGTTCCGCGTGGCGGGACCGGAGGTTCAAAAGAAGTTTCAGCCCATGCGCTCGATCCTTCGGGCGGCGCGGCAGGTGCTCGACGCAGGAGGGCTGACGCCGGACAGCGACCCCGGGCAATACTTCCACTCGATCGCGCAGTGGGCTCTCTGGACCCGGGAGCAAGGGTTCGACGCGAGGTCGTTCGGCGAAGCGTTCTTCGACAGGACGCGGAAGAACTTCGAAGCCGCGGGGCAGGCCTGGACGAAGCCCATCCAGGAAACGGTGCGCGCGTTGGTGCCGAATCGATGGAAGGACGTCGAGCGAATCCTGCGCGAGGCGGAGGTCCTCGATGCCGCTGTCTCGCGATAGGCCGGAAGAACGTCTGATTTCTTGTCGGAGGCTCTGTCGTCCGCGCAACCCACGGCAATGATTGAATTACTTCCCGAACGGCACCCTCAATCAGCCCTGGAGCCGTCGGAATTCCTTACGATTCGATCTCCTCGAAGTCGGCGGCGCTTGGCTATCTCATTGATTCTACGAAGGGTTCGACGACAAGCACGGAAATTGCACACTCCGAAGTGGAATCCATTGGAAAGAGAGGACCCGATGAGGCGACTCGCACTCGGCATTTGCACGGCAACTCTGGTGATCGGCGCCCACCAGGCGACGGCAACACCCATCAATGTCACCGCATTTCGGCAGGTAATTATCGGTAACGACATCATCGACGTGCTCGGCCCACTCAGCCCGTCCACGGCGTTGGGCGCGTTCAGCGACAGCGTGCTGGCAAACCTCGGTGACGAGGACGTCGCTGCGGACCAGAGCTCGAACATTCAGCCGGGCGCGGGGAACTTTTCTGGAACGGGAAACGCGAGCGTGGGTTTCAGCGTTCTCGAAGTTGAGGAGACCTACGCCGATTCGTTCTTCGACGTCTTCTTCGATATCACGACACCCCACAGCTACGGACTCACGGGTGCGCTCTCCGCCAACATCGACGGCGGGCGGGGACTCGGGGTCTTCGACCTCGACGGTCCCACGCCCCTCAGTTTCGCCGCCATCGACTTCGACACGGTAGCTCTGGCCTCGACCGGTGTTCTGGCGCCGGGGAGTTATCACATCAGGGTGTTCGCGCGGGTGGATCCGGGCGAGGTGATCGACCCCGACTCGTTCATGGGTGGCAGCAGCTCTTTTGATTTCGACTTTCGCATCCAGGAAATCATCAACGGCGTCCCGGAACCGGCGACTCTCGCACTCCTGGTCGTCGGCCTCATGGGACTGGGCCTGGCGAGGCGCGGAAAGAAAGCGCTCTGATCGAGGGCTCCGCCATCGGGTTGATTCGCTGAATTCCATCCCCTAGGATGATGGGATTCCCGTGTCTCGATCCGTGTTTCGGGCCAGCGCTTGCCTGCTCCTGACGACGCTCGTCCTCCGGGGGGACGCTCTCGCCCGCCCGAACATCGTCCTCATCGTCGCTGACGACCTCGATCGGAACCTGGGCACGCTCGAGTACATGCCCAACCTGCACCGGCTGCTCGTGCAGCAAGGGCTCACCGTCTCCGACTTTTTCGTCACCAATTCCCTCTGCGGCCCGTCGCGGGCGACGCTCCTTCGCGGCCAATACACGCATTCGCACGAAGTCGTCGCGAACACCATGCCCTCGGGCGGATTCGACAGGTTCCTCCGTATGGGCCACGAGTCGTCGACGATCGCCACATGGCTCCAGGGTTCGGGCTACCGGACGATGCTTCTCGGGAAATACATCAACGGCTACCCCGAGGGTGGAGGCCGCACCCATCGTCCGCCGGGGTGGAGCGAGTTCGTGAGCCCCGCCGACGACGAGGCTTACAAAGGCTTCGGCTATCGAATGAACGAGAACGGACGCATCGTCTCCTATGGGAATCGCGCGCAGGATTACCTGACGGACGTCCTCGCGCGGAAGGCGGAGGAGCTTCTGAGGCGCTCCGGCGCAACGCCGTTCTTCCTGTACGTGACTCCGTACGCCCCTCACCATCCAGCGACCCCGGCCCCCCGGCACGACCGGCTCTTCTCCGGAGCGCAAGTGCCGCGAACGCCCTCTTTCAACGAGGCCGACGTGAGCGACAAACCCGCGCCTCGTCAGGCGCTCGCCGCCTCCGAGATCGAGGACGTGGACGCGCTCTATCGATCCAGGCTCCGGTCGATGCAGGCGGTCGACGAGATGATTGCCCGGATCGTTCGCGTTCTCGAAGACAGCGGCCGAATGGGCGACACCTATGTAATCTTCACTTCCGACAACGGCTACCACATGGGACAGCATCGCCTGCGGCCGCAGAAAGCGACGCCCTACGAGGAAGACGTTCGCGTTCCCTTGATCGTGCGAGGACCGGGGATTGCCGCGGGAGAGACTCTTTCCGGCTATCTGGCGGGAAACGTCGACCTGGCGCCGACTCTCGCCGAGCTCGCCGAAGTCGAGACCCCCCATTTCGTCGACGGGCGTTCTCTCGCTCCGCTGCTGCGCGGCGGCCGCCCGGCTCCCGAAACCTGGAGGCAGGCGTTCCTCCTCGAGCAGTACTCCCATGAAGGCCTGATCGCACCCTCGCCGCGATCCGCTCAGCCGGTCTTCGTCGGGCTGCGCACTCTCCGCTACAAGTACGTCGAGTACTGGACCGGAGTGCGGGAGATCTACGACCTCGCCTCCGACCCCTACGAGCTAACGAACTTCGGAGGATCGGCCCCGCCGGATCTGGTGGCGCAGCTCTCTTCACTGCTGCGAAACCTGTCTACCTGTGTCGGAGCGGCATGCCGCGCTTCCGAGCAGCCGTAGCGTCTTTTCACCGTTGACGCCTTTCTCCGGGCCCATCGGCTTGCAGTAGTATCCCCTTCGTGGGATCGACGGTGTGCACGCCTTCGAAAGTCCCCCACTCGACGCCTTCGGGAAGGACGCCAGCCCGGTGACCGCGTTCGAGAGCCTCGAAGCGGAGTTCCCCGTGGTGCTCGTGATTCCGGTGGCCTGGGGCGACATGGATGCGATGGGCCACGTGAACAACACCGTCTACCTCCGCTACTTCGAGAGTGCGCGGATCGCCTATTTCGAGCGCGTCGGGTTCCTCGAAGAGATGACCTCGTCCGGAGTGGGTCCGATCCTGGCCTCCACACGCTGCCGTTTCCGACTTCCCCTGACCTATCCCGATCGCGTCAGGGTGGGCGCGAGCGTGTCGGAGATACAGGACGACCGATTCCTGATGCTCTACCGGATCTCGAGCGAGTCGGCGGGAGGTGCCGTGGCCGCCGAGGGAGACGGGCTCATCGTGTCGTACGATTACCGCCAGAAGCGCAAGGCGCCCCTTCCGGGGCGGGTCCGCGAGCGCATCGCGGAGCTCGAGGCAGGGAAGCGGAGTCGCGCGCGGTGAACCCGTTGATGGGACCATAACGGCAATATGTGGCGATGGTGTCTCCTGGCCCGCTCGTCGTAGAATCGAGCGAACATGACCGCGGATGACACCGCCGCTCACGATGCGATTCAGCGGACGCGCGAGAGCCTCGGACGCTGCGTCGCGTGCGAGACGTTCCTGCAGCGCTTCTATGAGCTCTTCATGGCTTCCTCGGAGGAGGTCGCCGAGCTGTTTCGAAAGACGGACTTCGAACGTCAGAAGCGGGTGCTGCGGGATTCGCTCTACGTGATGCTCGTGGCGGCGGGGACAACCCAGGGGCCCGCCCATGATGAGCTCGAACGACTGGCGAGGCTCCACCGGGACATGGCCGTGACACCTGACATGTTCACCCTCTGGCTCGACGCGCTCATCGAGGCCGCCCGCGAGCACGACACTCATTTCACCGACGAGCTCGAGAACGACTGGCGGCTCTCCCTGAGCGGTCCCATCGAGCTCATGAAATCCGGCGGCTGATCTACTGCCGAGCCGGTCCTCGACGGACGACCGTGGTGTGGGTGGAGCGAGAGAGCTTTCCCTAGGTCCCGTGTTGGTGAATCCGGCGGTTTGGTGCTCGATGATGAAGCCCGAAATCGCAGGGTGTCGGTGCACCTAACAACGTTTTCCCGTGATCCTCTAAAACTGTCGGGATACTTTGCAGTCAGCTCAGGCTGCCTTCGGAGGCAAAGGACCGCTTAGGCTCTAACGCATTGAATTACCTGCCTTTGCTTGCGGAGGTCGAGGCGGCGCGAAGTTTGCTTCCTCTGGAACGTTTGGGCAGATGCCGGATCAGGGCACAGCGGAAACGGCGCTTGCCCGGTGCTCAACTCAGTGGAGGTTTCGACCATGTCAGGATACTCGCGTTCGAAGCTCTTCTATAGTCTTGCAGTAGCGGCAGCGCTAATCGTTTCCCCGCTTGTCAGGCCCGCCCGCGCGGCGTTGATCCTCTATGACCCTTTCAATGTAGGAGCAGGGCCTACCGAATACCTTGCGGGTGATGACAGCTTAGGGACCAACGTCCTCGGCGGCCAGAACCCTGCGTCCGCGCCAACGGCCTTTTATGCAGGAGGTTGGGTACAGTCCGGCGGAGACGCCCAGGCGGTCTGGGATGTAGCCGGCCTCGTCTATCCTTTGTTTCCCCAGAGTGGGGGGCTGATTACGGACTCCGTTCAGTTCAGTTGTTGCTCGTTCGGACGAGATGGTCGGGAGATCGCCGGCGGGCTCGGTAGCGGTGACCCTCGCACCATTTATCAGAGCTTTCTGATCGATTTCGGGTCTCAGGGAACCGATGACCCCAGCCAGTTCGGCCTTCGCGGCTATGAAATGTGGAACGGCGGTGTAGGGGACATGTTCAAAACCGTCGACATTTCCGTCAACCACTTTTCCGGGGTCAACGAATTGACGCTGTCGGTGACGACCGCGAGCGGGACCCAGTCGGTGTTGGTGGATGGCGGTCTGACGCTCCAGGAACTCGAAGGCGTGCATTTGATCGTCTTCAAGTTCGAATTCGAACGCGCCCTTGCCGACATCGTGAGCGTATACCTCGACCCTACGGATTCCGTCGAATCGAATTATACGCCCGCGGCGACCCTCTCCGTCCCGACTTCGGACCTGTTCATCACCCACCACGGAGCCATCAGCAACTTTACGTTCAGCGGCGGTGGTCATGTTCCGGGGAGATTCGACGAACTGCGCTGGGGCGACACGTTCGCCGACGTAACGCCGTTCCTGACCCCGGTGCCCGCGCCTCCTACACTCGGTCTGTTCGTCCTGAGCCTCCTGGGCACGTTCCTGACTCGCCGCCGTGGGGGCCGCGGATCGGAGTAACGTCAAAAGCCGGTGCCGACGCTCCAGGTCACGAGAAGGCTCCGATCCGCGTCGACCCTGAAACAATCCGAGCGAGACCTTCACGCAGCGGCGAGGTCGACCTCGGCGACGACCTGACTCGGAGCTCCGAAACACGTCGCTCGTCTCGTGAGGGGTGAGATAGCTCGCCTTGTGATGGCCGGGAGCCTCGCACCACTGGAGGAGCTCTATCCTGGCAGCGCCGATCCCGGTGCGGTCGTCATCGAGACGAAGCATCGATCCGCGGGAGGAGCAAGCCGTGGCGAAACAAGTGGCCGGACACGATCTCGGCTGCCAGCCGGTGCGCGTCACGGTTCCAGTGCTTGTCTTCGCCGAAATCCCAGAGCATGTCCGGTGCATCCCTGCGGGCGCGCTCGAGGAATACTTCGAGTCCGAGCTGGTTGATTCCGAGATGCTCGAGTTGCGGTCTCAATTCGTGAAACAGGGGTGTCCTCTCGCCGCGATGAGCGGTGTTGATGGTGAGAAACCGGGCGCCAGCCGCTCCGGCGCGATCGGCGATCTGCGCCACCAGCTGCGTCGTGATCTGGACCTCGGACATCCCGGACGTGCGGGGGGTGTCGACTTCGAGGAAACCGAGGATCGGCGCCAGGAAGTCGGACCTCCGGCTCCGAACGAAGTTCCAGAGCGTCGACTCCTGCCCCATGAACAGCTTGATTCGCTGCGCCTTGCTCAGACGGGGGACGGGGCTGCCTCGCAGCACCAAATCGCCCTCGACGTCGAGCTCGAAGAAGGGCTTGTAGTAGCGTTTGTAGGCGAAGTCCTCGGTATTGGCGAGAAAATCGTTGTCGCAGACGATGAGGATGACGAGGTTGGGCGCGAGCCGCATCCCGATTTCTTGAAACAAGATGTATTCCTGATCGGTGGCATAGCCGGTGACGCCCATGTTGATGACCTGATATTGCGAGTCCTCGGGGAAGCGGGCATTGAGGAACGTCTCCAGCTGCCTTACGAACGTGTGCTCCTCGTCGACCCCCAGCCCGAACGCGTACGAGTCGCCTATCACGATCACTCGTTTCGTGCCTTCCGGCTTGTGCAACGAGATCTCACCGCCGCGCAGCCCCAGGGAGTTGATTCGCACCGACGCGTGATCCGGTCCGGATAGAGCTCCGGAGCCGGTGGCATCGGGGCGGTGGTACCAGCCTTTGGTTCGATCGTAAACCCAGAAGTTCCGATCCGACGTGTGGCGCACCAGAGAGGGGAAGTGAAAGCCGAAAATCTTCAAGGACGCTTCGATGCCCATCAGGAGCAGTACGAGAACGAGAAGGTTCCCGCTGAGCAATCGGGAGGCACGAGGACCGACTGCGGCGCCGATCCCCAGCAAATAGACGAGAGACCATGCGGCGGCTCCGAAGCGGGCGATTTCCGCCGACCTTTCAGCCGCGTCATCGAGCTCGGGCTGCGCCTCCTCACCGGCATCGCGGCCGATGAGCGCGGTGCGGAACGATGCCTGCCCGTGGGCAGCGGTCTCCATCCGGTACGACTGCATGAGGCAGGCGGAAACGATGGCGGCAGAGACGAGGGAGAACCCCAGGAGGTAGCTCTTTCTGCCTCCCCGGCTCGAGGGCGACGGAGCGTGTCGGCTGGTCATTTCGCTCGGTTCAAAGAATAAACTCAACTGCGTCCAAACGAGCTCGAATCTTACTCGCGTGCCGACACCTCCCGCGGCGAAGACGGCGCTATCGCTCAGCGTGCTATCATCCCGCGCTCGGAACCGCCGGGCGTGAGGTGATGTTCATGCGCACCCATGCGATCCTTCTCGCCGTCTTTCTCTCCTCCTGTCAACCCTCTCCGGAGTACGACGTCCTCATCGTCAACGGGACGGTCCTCGACGGGACGGGCGCCCCGGGAGCCCGCGCCGACGTGGCCATCTCGAACGGCGATATCGTCGCCGTGGGCCCGCTGGCCGATGCCGGCGCGAAGCTCGTCCTCGACGCCGAAGGACGCGTCGTGTCCCCGGGATTCATCGACATGATGGGAGGGAGCTCCCTCCCCCTCGTCACCGACCCTCCGAGCGCCGAGAGCAAGCTGCGGCAGGGAATCACGACGATGATGGCGGGCGAGGGGGGATCGCTCGCTCCGCAGAACGAAAGGACGTTCGCGGAGCTGCCCCGAGGAGAGCTCGAGGCGAAGTGGACGAGCTTCGACGAGTATTTCAGCGTCCTCGAGTCGAAAGGAATCGCACTCAACGTCGTTCACAACGTCGGCGCGGAGCAGGTGCGCCGGATCGTTCTCGGTGACGAGGACGTTGCCCCGACGCCGCAGCAGCTCGAAGCGATGAAGACCCTCGTCGAGCAGGCGATGAAGGACGGCGCCGTCGGGCTCTCGACGTCTCTCATCTATCCCCCGGGGGCCTACGCAAAGACGGAGGAGATCGTCGAGCTCGCGAGGGTGGCGGCGCGCCACGGGGGCGTCTATTTCACCCACATGAGGAACGAGAGCGGAGGGCTGCTCGAAGCCATCGGCGAGGCACTGCGCGTAGGAAGCGAGGCTGGGATTCCCGTCCACATCTACCATCTCAAGGCGGCGGGCCAGGAGAACTGGCCTCTCATGGAGAAAGCGCTCGCGCGCATCGACGAGGCCATCGGAAGCGGGATGGACGTAACCGCCGACATCTATCCCTACGTACGGAACGGAATCGGGCTCGGCTCGTTTCTTCATCCGAGACACTACGCGAAGGGCGAGGAAGCTTTTCTGGCGACGTTGTCCGATCCCAAGGTGCGGGAAGAGCTGCGCAAGGAAGTCGAGGGGACGTCGGATTGGGAGAACTGGTATCGCCACGTCGGCAAGAACTGGGCGAACGTTCTCATCACCGAGGTCGGGCCGGGCTCCGATCCCGCGGTCGTGGGGCTCTCGGTCCAGGAGGCGGCCACGCACCTGGGAAAAGACGTCTGGGACACGTTCTTCGAACTCGTCGCCGCGCGCGGAACCGGCGTCTGCCCGGAGAGCATGGACGAAGCGCAGAAGCACCTGGCGATGAAGGAGCCGTTCGTCGCCTTCGACAACGACACTCAACCCACCAACCCGAAGAGCGTCGCGAGCGTGCACCCGCGCGCATTCGGAGCGTTCCCGCGCATCCTGGCGAAGTATGTCCGGGAAGAAAAGGTCATTCCTCTTCCCGAGGCCATCCGTAAGCTCACATCACTGCCTGCCGCCATTCTGCGGCTTCCCCAGCGGGGCCGTATCGAAGTCGGCTATGCCGCCGACGTCATCGTCTTCGACCCGGAGCGGATCCGCGACACCGCTACTTTCACCGAGCCTCTCTCCTACGCCGTCGGGATCGATCACCTCCTGGTGAACGGAGAGCTCGTCATCAGCGACGGGGAGATGACGGTAGCGCTTTCCGGGAAAGTGCTTCGGCATCCACCGTGAACGTCCTGGGAAACTCTTCAAACTTCTTGCGAACGAGTGGCTTTCGGTGGTGGCTCCTTCTCGTCGTCGCTCTACTGATCGTCTTCCTCTGGCCGCCGGCGGACAGCAAGAGCCTCGCCCTGAAATTCGTGAACTGGGCGGTGGATCCCTGGGACGATTTGCCGACTCTGCCCCCTCCACTCCCGCTCGGCGTGGGCGACGACCCGCAGGCCGTCGAGATTCACGACATCCAGACGCAGCAGTACGACGCGGTCTACCAGCGCGGGGGCTGGTCCCGAACGCGGCTGACGCTCAAAGTCGCCGACGATCCCCTCGAGCCATCGACCGAGAGGCAGATTCTCACCGCGCTCGCGGTGGTCGCGGTGTTTCTGGGATGGCGTTGGAGCTGGCAAAACGAGTGAAAGGCGCCCGACGGCCCGAGACCGCCGGGCGCACCGTCTTCACTCGCTGTCAGTCCTGGCCGGCGTTGTCGGAGACCCCGCCGCCGGTAATCGTGATCTTCTCCACCGTCCAGGTCGAACAATCGCCTTTGTAGAGAACGGTCGCCGATTCGCAGTGCAGCTCGTGGATCAAGCACCCGCGCTGGCCGTGGTTCAAGCTGGTCTGGGCCCAGCCGAGCAGCTTCCCATCCAGATCCGTCTTGTAGAGCTTTCCGGTTCCGTCGCCGCTGAAAAGGTACTGAGGCTCGCCGGGTGAGACACAAAGCGTCCAGGGCGCGGCCACGGTGTCGATGATGCGGACCGGATTCAAATCCCGGTCGAAGACCTGGACGCGGCGATTGCCGCGATCCGCGACGTAGATGTTGTCTTTGGCATCCGACGTGATGCCGTGGACGGTATTGAACTGCTGCGGGCCGGAGCCTCGGGTCCCGACGGCCTTCACCCAGTTGCCGTACTTGTCCATTTTCGCGACGCGCGAGTTGTTGTATCCGTCGCTCACGAAAATGCCGCCCTGGCTGTCCCAGGTCACGTCCGTCGGCCGGTTGAAGGTCCCCACGTTGCCGACGGGATGGCGCTCCGTCTCTTTCTCCCCGAACTGGACATACTCCTCGAGCCAATCGACGGCTTCCGGCTTTCTGCCCAGAACCATCTCCACCGTGGCGTCGGGACGGAACTTCACGACCATGTTCGATCCTTCGTCGGTCATCCACACGTTGTCGTTCTTGTCGACGCGAACGGTGTGGGCGAACGACGCGGCGTAATTGTCGGGACCCCACTGCTTCACGAACTTCAAGCTCCCGTCGAACTCGAAGAGCTGCGACGCCGTGGAGCCGAACGCGTTTCCGCTGGCGCCGCTGCGGGTGAACACGAAGAGGTGCCCCTTGGAGTTCTTGGCGACGCCCACGGCTTCCCCGATGGTATGGCCGGGCACGACCAACTTGAGGACCTCCTCGGTGATTTTGAGCTGCGGTGTGGCTTTCTCGAGAGCCTCTTGCTTCGCCCGCATCGCCTGCTGCTCGGGGGTCAACTGCGGCTGGGAATAGGCGATCGCGCTCAGCAGTCCCAGCAACGCGATTGTCAAAACTAGCATGGACCGTTTCATAGCAACTCTCCTCTCGTCTGTTCGACGTTCCGGGAGGCTGGCGGATCCCCATCTACCTCGATCCTGGCGGACAAGGGCCGGAGTCTCCTGGGGGTACATCTGATGTTTCCGCGTGGCAGCCACCACTTTACAGACTCGTGACAGGACATTTCAATGCCGAGATTTGGATTCGTCTCGAAGCCGGGCGAGGGCGGCCAGGGATTGGGACTCTCGATCGCCCTCCGCATCGCGAAACTTCACGGTGCGGAGCTCACCGCGGAAAGCCGGCTCGGCGATGGCGCGCTTCACCGTCCGCTTTCCGAGGAATGGCGAACCAGGAATCCAGGAGACGGGGCTCGGTTCAAGCGACGATCCCGGTCGGTCGCGCTAGTATCGTGAATGCGTTCGCTCCCGGTCGCCCTCCGATTTCTCGTTCTCGGTCTTCTCCTTCCCGCGTGCGACGAGGACAACCCCGTCGCTCCGCCCCTGGTGACGGAGCTGCCTCGGAATTTTCGTCTGACCGGCGCCGCCTCCGGAACGGACGCCGAGGGTTTGACGGCCACCTGTTCGCTCGATCTCATATTCGAGCTCAACGCCGAGGTCTCGCGCACCGCCGCCCGAGTGGATTACGAAGGCGTCCACGGCGGCGGGGTCGAGAGGGCGGTCCTGGCCCGGGACGGGTCCGGGTTCGCTTTCGCCGCCGACGTCTTCGGCGAGGTAGAGGCGCATCTCTTCGTGACCGGAAGCGTCGAGATCGTGATCCCCGTGAACCTGACCGCCGAGGGCCGGTTCTGGCAGAACCTCGCGCGGTTCGCGGGAACCGTGGATTCGTCCGGCCGGGGCCGGGGTCAATGGACCTGCGCGCCGTTCGACATCGACACCGGAGGCTACGTCGATCAGTCGCTGGTGGTGGTGGGGACCTGGCAGCTCGAGCCTTCGGAGTAACGGGCTTAACCCTACGGTTTGAAGCCGCGAATCCTCTCGACGTACCAGAGAGGGAATCCGAATTTCTCCGCCGGCCCGAGAATACGCTCGACGTAGTCGGCTTCCGCCGGACGCGGCGCCATCTCGGGACAGAGGTAGCAGAGTGCGGGCCGCAGGGTGCCATCGAGGAGATCGACGAGAACGGGCTCCGGGAGATAGACCTCACCCAGCACGTTCCGGGCGTGGGCGTAGAGCCGGTCGAGCTCTTCGTGCGTCGCCTGGGCGCAGACCCCGTAGACCGCGTGCTGGTTCGAGCGAACGAGATTCGCCCGCGGCTCGATGACGATGTCGAAGCCCGCGAGACGGGCCGGCTCGAGCTTCCCGGGGTCGATGTCGACGCCGTGAAGGACGTCGGGGTTCATGTACGAACCGTAGAAGAAGACCCAGACCTTCGGCGGGGGCATTGGCGAGGCCGGCTCAGGAGGCCGGAATCGAGTATCGCGCGAGGACGACGGTGACGTTGTCCTTGCCCCCGTTCTCGAGGGCGAGATCCACCAGTCGACGGCAGGCCTCCTCCGAGGGCCCCAAAGTGGCGAGCGCCCGCGAGATCCCCTCGTCCTCCACCATGTCGGTGAGCCCGTCGGTGCACAGCAGGAGCCGATCGCCGTCGGTCAGCTTGAGCCTCTGGATATCGACGCGAACCGCTTTCTCCAGGCCGCCGAGAGCGCTCGTGAGAACGTGCCGGAGCCGGTGCCGCGCCACCTCTTTCTGGGAGATCATCCCGATGTCCGCCATCAGCTGGGCCTGCGTCTGGTCGTGGGTGAGGAGCTGCAGCTTTCCGTCGCGGAACAGATAGGCCCTCGAGTCTCCCACGTGGGCGACGAAGAGGTCGTCGCCGAGGCTGTAGGCGGCGGTCATGGTGGTTCCCATGCCGCGCAGCTTGGGATCGAGCCGCGCTTTTTCCTGGAGGGCTTCGTGAACCTCCCGGTAGCGCTCGGCCGCGCGCTCCATCACCTTCTGCGCGTTCTCCTCGTCGAGCCGAAGGATCCAGTCGGGCATGTGAAGGACGATGTTGATGAGCGTTGCGATCGCCATCCGGCTCGCCACTTCGCCTCCGGCGTGGCCCCCCATGCCGTCGGCCACGATCATCACGTAGCCGGTCTCCTCGAACCGCGTGGGAACGTCGCTCGAGGGAATGTTGGTGAGGAGGGTCGCGATGTGACGCCCTGCCCGGGCGGCGAAGAAATGGTCTTCGTTGTGCTCCCGCACTTTCCCCTTGTCCGAGAGCGCGGCCACGTCGATGTGAACCTGCGACGAGAACTCACGCGGCGGTTCGTCGTCTTTGACCGGAAGGGGGAATTCGGCCGTATCGAGCTCGCTCCGATCGATCATGGCAACCTCCGCTTCAGTGCTCGCCTCGCTCTTCGCTCGGCTCGCTCCCCGCGCTCCTCGCGCGGGGAGGATGGGGCCCTCCGGGCCCCGCTGGCTCGTTCGGTTCGCAACCCCCAAAGCTCGTATCGATACTCGTTCCATCCGGGCTGGAACGGCCGCAGCTCGATCTCGAGGCGCCCGGCGCCGCGGGTGAGAGACTCCGGAAGCAGAAAGTCCGTCTCCGCCCAACGGTGGTTAAGGTTCGTTCCCGGGTGATACCACACGCCGGCGCGCTTTCCGTTCACGAAGACCTCGGCCTCCTGGGTCGCGCTCTGATCGAAGAGCCTTCGGAGCCGCAGATGCGACGAGCCCGCGGGAACGTCGAACGTGTGCTTCGAAGTCGTCCCGACGATGCGCCCCGAATCGGTAAACACCACCTCATCATAGCGCCCCTCGAAGGTCGAAGTGACCTCGAGGGGGCCGTCGACGTCGACGTCGTCGAGCTTCTGAAAGGCGTCGTCGCGCGCGTAGAAATACGCGACGCTCGAGTACATCGCGTTCGCCGTGTTCCGCGGGCCGTGCTCCGTAGAGACGGAGATCCCGTTCTGGAACGGGATCCCTGAGGCGAAGAAGCGATAGACCGTGGTGGCAGCACTCCACTGAAAGTCCACCTGCTTGAGACCCGAAGTCTTGGGCTCGCCGTGCATCGGGAGCGAGTAGGGGTTCATGAGCCACTCGTTGGACCAGCCTCCCAGGTACTCGTCCTCGTGGCCCGTGCCGTGGAACGCGGGCATCCGCCTTCCGTCGAGGTAGAGTCGAAGATCGCCCTCCCACCACCTCTTGATCTCCGCGCGCAGGGGCTCGACGGTCATCACCTGTCCGACGTAGACCCCGCGGCCGGTGGCGTCGAGAAGCTCGTAGTCCTCGCCCGTGGTCGTCGGCCACTCCTGCCGGTAGACCGCGTGGAAGGTGCCGCTCGTCTCCGGGTCGTGAGCGTCGCTCCCGTCGACGCGGACTTCCCACCAGATCTCGGGGGTCGCTTCCGGGTTCTCGTTCACGAGCTCGATGCGGAAGCCCTGCCGGAAGGGCATGGGAAGGTAACAATAATAAGGACCGGAGGGGCTCATACCCAGGGGGATGGCTTTGACCTCGGCCTCTCCGAGGCCCGAGCCGAAGAAGCTCCCCAGGGGGGCGGCGACGGAAGGCTTTTCCTCACCATTCCAGTAGATCCGGAGAAGGATATGGTTCAGCTGGTACGCCGTGAGCGGAAAGAGCGGGTTGAAACGAAGGGACGTGATGGCGCCTCGGCCCTCTCGTTCGAGAACCGTTCGGCGTGAGGGAACGGGGTCGCCGTCGGGCATCGCGGGAGCGGGCAGATTCAACGTCCCGCTCGCGAGATCTCCGGACGGGCTCGCCTCCGTGAGGCTCGTCGGGGCCGATTCCCGCGTCCAGGACGAGACCACACGATCGGGGGAATAGGTGTGGTAGTAGGCGTTGTAGAATCCCACCCGCTTCTCCGTCGTGATCTTGAGCCGCCTTCCGAAAGGAAACGGCATGGAGCTCACGTAGCCTCCGGTGCTCTGAAACGCGTGGTAGACGAACGGGGGGACGAAGGGGGGATTGCGGCCGCTGAAGATTTCGTCGACGTCCATGTCGATGCGGGGACTCGCTTCGTCGTCGAAGTAGAAGCGGATGCGGCCGGTTCCCAGAGGGCTCCATCCGTTGACGCGGCTGGTGAACCAGAGATTGTAGAGAGTCCCCGGCCCCTTCACGTCGAAGATCACGTGCTCGCCTTTCTCATCCACGTAGAGCGCCGAGTACGTGCCGTCGAAGCCGTCGTCGTTTCCCCCCGAGCGGTCGTAGCTCGAAAGATAATGCGCCTGGACGCCGGGATCGAGAATGGGGTAGCGTGAGAGCTCTGCCTGGAGCAGAGCCAGTGCGAGTGCGAGCATGACCGCGTCATCCTACCATCTCTCGATCGAGGCCCGAGCCGTGGTTCGTGGGCGGGCGAAGGGCACCGCCCTCGTGAGCTCCGAGCCTCTGAGCTTCTGGGGCGGATACGATCCCAAAACGGGAGAGATTCTCGATCGGAGGCATCCGCTCTCGGGACAACGTGCCGCCGGGCGGATCCTCGCGATTCCTTTCACGAAGGGGTCGAGCACCACGACCCAGATTCTCCTCGAGGCCATTCGCGCGGGGACCGCCCCGGCCGCCATCGTGAGTCGCGGCGAGGACTCGTTCCTCGCACTCGCCTCGATCGTGGCCGACGAGATGTACGGCAAGCCCATCCCCATCCTCGCCGTCTCCCCCGACGACTTCGCGCGCCTGCGGACGGGACAGAACATAGAGATCTTGGAGACGGGACGCATCGAAGTCGAAGCAGGAGAACAATGATGCACGTACTCTTCTTCCTCGTGGGGGCCGTCATGGCATCTGACGTTTACGACCGCGTCGAGCATGGCTATGCCGACAGCAACGGAGTGAAGATCCATTACGCGAGCCTCGGTCAGGGGCCGCTGGTCGTCATGCTGCACGGCTTCCCCGACTTCTGGTACAGCTGGCGCGACCAGATGGACGCGCTCTCGAGCGATTTCCAGACGGTCGCCATCGATCTTCGGGGATACAACCTGAGCGACAAGCCAGCGGGGGTCGAGAGCTACGCCATGCCCCTTCTCGTTTCCGACGTCGCCGCGGTCATCCGGCACCTGGGAAAAGACAAGGCGACCGTGGTGGGCCACGACTGGGGAGGCGCCGTCGCCTGGTACTTCGCTCTGACCCAGCCTCAGATGACGGAGAAGCTCGTCATTTTGAATCTCCCCCATCCCAACGGCCTCGCCCGCGAGCTCAGGACGAATCCCCAACAGTACGAGAACAGCGCTTACGCCCGGACGTTCCAGGAGAAGGACCCTTCGGCCCCCGACGTGTTCTTCGGGGCGCCGATGACCCCGGAGACGCTGTCTGGCTGGGTGCAGGATCCCGAAGCGAAGAAGCGCTACGTCGAAGCGTTCCAGAAGTCGGACTTCACCGCGATGTTGAACATATACAAGGCGAACTACCCGAGAGTGCAGCCTGGGGTCGAGCCTCCCCCGGCGCCGCCGCTCCCGAAAGCGCAGATGCCGGTGCTCATCTTCCACGGTCTCCAGGACCGGTACCTTCTGGCAGCAGGGCTCAACGACACCTGGGAGTGGCTCGAGAAGGACCTCACGCTCGTCACCATCCCCGGCGCGAGCCACTTCGTGCAGCAGGACGCGAGCGAGCTGGTGTCGAAGACGATGAAGTGGTGGCTCACGCGGTGAGCCGGTCTTCCGGTCCAGGGAGGAGGGCGTAGACCGGAGGGGACTCCGAGACGCGGTCTCCGTTCCTCCGGTACTTCTTCATCACCTCTTCCCCGTAATCTCGTTCGGCCTGGTAGAGGTTGTGGGCTCGGCAAGCCTCAGTACTTCGAGAACGCGTCGTCGAAAGAACCGGCCCGCGGCGAGTCGAAATCGACACGCTTCACGAACTCACACGCCTCCCGCGCGCCCTGCACGCGGTCCATCCCGTTGTCCTCCCATTCGACGGAGAGCGGGCCCTTGTAGACGACCTGGTTGAGCGCGCGAACGATGGCTCCGAAGTCGATGTCCCCGCGCCCGGGAGATCGAAAGTCCCAGTGTCGCCGGCGATCGCCGAAATCGAGGTGGCCTCCGAACGTTCCCGACGGCCCGAGCGCCTTGCGCCAGGCAACGTCCTTCACGTGGACATTGAAGATCCGGTCCCCGAAGGTGTGGATAAACTCCACGTAATCCACCCCCTGGTAGCCCAGGTGGCTCGGGTCGTAGTTGAAGCCGAAGGCGGGATGGTCGTCGATGGCCAGGAGCGCCCGCTCGGCGGTCACGATGTCGAAGGCGATTTCCGTCGGATGGGCTTCGAGAGCGAACCGCACTCCGAGTTTCTGGAACTCGTCCAGGATCGGAACCCAGCGGCGCGCGAAGTCTTCGTAACCGCGATCGATCATTTTCTGAGGCGTCGGAGGAAAAGCATAGAGCAGGTGCCATACCGAGCTTCCGGTGAAACCCACGACCGTCGGGACACCGAAGTCCTTCGCAACCTTCGCCGTCCGGATCATCTCGGCAGCGGCGCGCTTGCGGACCCCCTCGGGATCCCCGTCGCCCCACACGTATTCGGGAAGGATGCTTCTGTGTCTCTCGTCGATGTTGTCGCAGACCGCCTGTCCTACGAGGTGCGTCGAGATGGCGAACGCCTGGAGCTCGTGCTTCTCGAGAAGCTTTAGCTTGCGCTCGACGTACCCGGGATCGTTCGCCGCCTTGTCGACCTCGAAGTGGTCACCCCAGCAGCAAAGCTCGATGCCGTCGTAGCCAAGCTGATGGGTCAGGCGACACATGTCCTCGCAGGTGAGGTCGGCCCACTGTCCGGTGAAAATCGTCACGGGTCTCGTCATGACTCCCCTCCTTCGATCTTCGTCCATCGCCCCCCCGCCCTCGAGCTTTCGACACAGGCTTCGATGAACGCCATCCCCCGCACGCCATCATCGACCGTCGGAACGTCGGGTTTTCCGCCCTCGAGAAGCGCCGACGCGAAGTCTTTATAGAGGTTCGCGAAAGCCTCGAGATACCCCTCGGGATGTCCCGCCGGAAGGCGGGTCGCGGCGAGCGCCTCTTTCGAAAGTCTCCTATAGTTGGCCCCGGTCCTCACGATTTCACGCGGCCGATCCGGCCACTTGAGGAGAAGGGTATTCGGCTCCTCCTGCCTCCACTGGAGGCTCCCCTTCTCCCCGTAGACCCGAAGGTTCAGCCCGTTCTCCTCGTCGATCGCGACCTGGCGCGCCCAGAGCACTCCGCGGGCGCCGCCTCCGAGCCGGAGAAGAACGCTCGCGTCGTCGTCGAGAGTCCTTCCCGCTACGAACGTGGTGAGCTCGGAAGCGATCGCAACGATAGGAAGCCCGGTCACGTACTCCGTCAGGTGCGCGGCGTGCGTCCCGATGTCGCCGACGCAGCAGCTCGCGCCCGCCCGGGCGGGATCGGTGCGCCACTCCGCCTGCTTCTGCCCCGTCGCCTCGAGTGGAGACGCAAGCCACCCCTGCGGGTACTCCGCGACCACGCGCCGGATCCGCCCGAGCTCCCCGGCGGCCACGCGGTGCCTCGCCTCCTTCACCATCGGGTATCCCGCGTAGTTGTGGGTGAGGCCGAAGAGAAGGCCGGTTTTCCGGACGAGAGCGCGAAGGTCGCGGGCTTCGGCGAGACTCACCGCGAGAGGCTTGTCGCACATCACCGGGAAACCGGCGAGGAGCGCCGCCCGCGCCGGGGGCACGTGCTCGTGGTTCGGGGTCACGATGGCGACGAAATCGATACGCTGGTCCGCGGGCCGCGCGCTTTCCTTCTCGATCATCTCCGAATAGGAGCCGTAGACGCGGTCGTCGGGAAGGAGGAGATCCTTTCCCGAAGCGCGCGACCTCTCGGGGTCGGAGCTGAAGGCCCCGGCAGCGAGCTCGATTCGCCCGTCGAGGGTCGCGGCCATCCGGTGGACCGTCCCGATGAAGGCGCCGCGCCCGCCTCCGATCATCCCCATCCGGAGCTTTCTCGTTCCCGGCATGGACTTCCCTCCTCCCGTCGGCGGCGTTATGTTACCTCCGTTTCCAACGGGGGAATGACGGGAGGGTACATGGTCGGGATCGGATCTCTGTGGGCTCCCATCCTCGTCTCGGCGGTGCTCGTCTTCGCGGCCAGCTTCGTGGCCTGGGTCGTTCTTCCCCACCACAAGTCGGACTGGAAGAGTCTTCCGGACGAAGAGGCGGTCCGACGGGCGCTCACGAAAGAGATCGCGCCGGGACAGTACGTCGTTCCCTACGCCGCTGATGCGAAGGCGATGGAGGACGAGGACTACCGGCGGAAGTGCGAAGAGGGTCCGACGGGGATCCTGACGCTCAGACGGCCGGCCAGGCCTTCGCTGGGAAAGCCTCTCGCGCTCTCCTTCCTCTATTACATCGCGGTCGCCGCGGCCGTCGCCTACGTGACCGGAAGCAGCCTCCCGCCGGGAGCCCGCTACATGGAGGTCTTCCGGATCTCCGGAACCACGGCGATGATGGCCTATGCCGGGGCGCTCGCGACCGAGGCCATCTGGTTCGGACGCCCGTGGAGCGTGACCCTGAAGGGAATGGCCGACGGGATCGCCTATGGACTCCTCACCGCCGGCGCCTTCGGCTGGCTGTGGCCGAGGTGATTATGCGAAAAGCGATTCTCGTCTACACTCTCGCGGTGGCCGCGCAGCAGGGCGACCCCAAGGCGACCGAGGTCTGGTCGCCGGTGCCTCCCGTGGTTCGAGCGGGCGAAGGGACAGCACCGCCCGGGGACGCCATCGTTCTCTTCGACTGAAAAAGCCTCGCGGAGTGGCGCGAGCCTCTCTGGAAGGTCGAGGACGGCGCCGTCACCGTGGTCGCGAAAACCGGAAGCCTCGTCACCCGGCGCGCCTTCGGCGACGTGCAGCTTCACATCGAATGGAGAACCCCCGCCGTGGTCGAGGGCGAAGGGCAAGGGCGCGGCAACAGCGGAATCTTCCTCATGGAGCGCTACGAGGTCCAGGTTCTCGACTCCTACGAGAACCCGACGTACGTGAACGGTCAGGCCGGGGCGATCTACAAGCAGCACGCGCCCCTGGTGAATGCGTCCCGCGGACCGGGCGAGTGGCAGAGCTACGACATTTTCTTCACCGCGCCCCGGTTCCGATCGGATGGGAGCGTCGAGCAGCCAGCGGCCTTCACCGTTCTCCACAACGGGGTCCTGATCCAGAACCATGTGGATGTCAGGGGCACGACGACCAACGTCGGCGAGCCGAAGTACGCGCCGCACGAGGCGAAAGCGCCTCTCGCGCTCCAGGACCACGGAAACCCCGTCAGCTACCGCAACATCTGGATCCGGGAGCTTTGAGACCGAATCACTCTCGAACCAGCGTCGCGCTCACCGGGGCCGAGGCCGTCATTCGAACCAGAAGCGGTGAGCCGAGCTCGAACAGGTTGTCGACGTCCAGGATTTCCGTGAGGAGCTCCACGCGCCCGGGGACGAGGACCCAGATACGGCGGTCCTGTATGGAGCTGTCCTCGAAGACGGTCACTTCGAGCTGCACCGTGCCCCCGAAGGAGCCCATGGCCCCCACCTCCACATCGGCGAACCTTCCGTAATGAAGGGGAAAGGTATAGGCAAGCTCCCCACCGGGGTCGGGCGAGAGCATTGTATAGCTGATGCAAGCCTCGACGTCGCTCTGTGCCCGGACTCCCGGTCCCGGACTGAGGACCAGCAGAAACGCCACGACCAGAAACGGAGCCCACCATTGAAGAAACGTTCTCTTCGTCTGCATACTTCTACTCTACCGCTCCTATTGGGGATTGGCGCGTCCGTGGTCCCGCTTCAGGAACGAGCGATAGGGGAAAAAGCCCCAATCGCCGTTCAGGGCGCGGTGGACGGCGAGCTCGAGCCCCTGATCGAGGCCGTGGGACGCCCCAGCCCCCGCGTCATCGACGGCTTCAGCTTCTGGGAGGGCGAGATCGAAGGAACCCCGGTCGTCGTATCTCGCACCGAAGTGGGAATGGTGAACGCAGCCGTCGCCACGACACTTCTCGTCCGCGAGTACTCTCCCGAACTCATCATCAACCAGGGGACGGCGGGCGCGAACGACCCGGCTCTCCACGTCGGAGACATCGTGATCGGGAAGGCGAGCGCTCCCTTCGGGTCGTTCCGCACTCCCCCGCGAAAGCTCGGCGAAGGCATCGACCTCAAGAGCTGGGAGATCCTTCCGCGGCTCCTGCGGGTGGGCGAGGAGCGCGTGCGCTTCACCCGCTTCGAGGCCGACCCGGGCCTGATCGCGGCCGCGCTCGCCACTCCTTACGAAGGAGGACGCCTCGTCGAGGGGATCGTGGGCTCCGCCGACGAGTGGAATCGCGAGGTGGACAAGCTCCTCTGGGCGCAGAAGGTGTTCGGGATCTCGAGCGAGGACATGGAGAGCGCCTCCGCGCACCAGGTCGCCCAGATCTATCGAATCCCGTTTCTCGCGGTCCGGATCATCTCGAACTCCGAGCACCACGCCCCGGAGTTCCGCCACGAGCTCGGAACCGATTGCGCGCGCTACGCCGTCGCTCTGGTGCGAAGGCTTGCTTCTCGTTGATAGCGCAGCTCTGTCGCCGGGGCGAAGAGAACCTCATCGCCCTGCGCGTTCTCCCGAGCAGGGGGCACGGTAGGTATGCGCGAAGAAAGGGTCCGCGAAGGCGCTGAGATTCCGCGCCCGGTGGCCCGGCAGGGCCGTTACGCCGTCGGGCCCTTGCCTGAGGCGAAGATCTCCTTGAACGCTTCCATGAACCGGCGCATCTCGTCGGGTGTCCCGACCGAAACTCTGAGATGCTCGAGCATCGGCGGGAAAGGCCGGCCGACGAGCACGCCGCGCTCGCGGAACTCCTCGATCACGGGTTGCACCGGGCGTCGAACGTGCACCATGAAGAAGTTCGCCTGCGATGGAATGACGCGGTAGCCCAGGCTCTCGAGCTCGGCTGTCGCCCCGTCCCGAATCTCGCGGTTCACTCTCTTCACCTTCTCCTGCGACGCGGTATCCTTCAGAGCGGCGACGGCGCCCCACTTGACCAGGGCGTTGACGCTTCCGGTGCTGTTGGACCGCATCCGCTCCACGATCTCTTTCGGCGCGATGGCGTAGCCGAGCCTCATTCCCGCGAGTGCGGCGATTTTCGAGAACGTGCGGGCGACGATGACCGGCCGCCCCTCGATCACGTAAGGCACGGCGGTGGCGTAGCTCGGATCGTCGATGAAATGGTGATAGGCCTCGTCGACGAGAACCGGCACGTCCTCGGGGATTCCGTCGAGAAGCGCCCGTACCTCCTCCTTGCTCACGACGAGCCCCGTCGGGTTGTTCGGGTTGCACAGGTAGACGAAGCCGACCTCGCGGTAGTTCGACTTCACCGCGCCGATCATCGCCCTCATGTCCTGTCGAAAGTCCTCGAGGAGCGGAAGCTTGATCGCGTCCGCTTTGATCCCGGCGGCGTGCTGGTAAACCGAACCGAACGTCGGCTCGACGCCTACGACTTTCCTCTCCGCGGAGAGAAACGTCGCCCCGACGACCTTCAGAATCTCACCGGAGCCGGAGCCCAGCAGTATGTTCTCAGGCTCCACACCGTGATGGGCGGCAATCTCCTCGGTGATGCCGCCGTCCGGATAGCCGTACCGGTTCGCGTACTTGAACGCTTCGGTCATGGCCTCCATCACCGACTCGTAGGGACCGTAGGGGTTCTCGTTGCTGGACAGCTTG
>DAISKN010000007.1:0-12801 GCA_036820975.1 Acidobacteriota bacterium
CCGGCCCGACGACCCGATGATCTACATCCAGACCGACGCCTCCATCAACCCCGGCAACAGCGGCGGCCCCCTCGTCGATGCCGTCGGCAACGTGGTCGGCATCAACACCCTGATCTTCAGCCAGTCCGGGGGAAGCGAGGGCCTCTCGTTCGCCGCGCCGTCGAACATCGTGCGCACCGTCTTCGAGCAGATCCGGAAGACCGGCCGCGTCCATCGTGGAGAGATCGGAGTGACCGCTCAGACCATATCGCCCCTCATGGCAAAGGGCCTCGATCTTCCGCAGGACTGGGGCGCCATTCTCGCGGACGTGGCGCCGGGAGGCCCCGCGGCTTCCGCCGGGCTCAAGCCGGGGGACGTCGTCGTCTCGCTCGACGGCAAGACCATGGAGAACGCTCGCCAGCTGGCGGTGAACCTTTACCAGCGGAGCGTCTCCGACCGGGTTCGGATCGAAGCCCTGCGCGGCGCCGAGCGGCTCCAGTTCGACGTCGAGGTCGTCGGGCGGAAGGACCACCCGAACCGCTTCGCGGGAATGGTCCACCCGGATAGAAACCTGGTGCCCCAGCTTGGAATCCTCGGGATCGACCTCGATCGGAGCATGGCGCCGCTCTTCTCCGGCCTCAGGCGGGCCTCGGGGGTCATCGTCGCCGCGCGGGCGGTGGAAGCGAGTCCGCTGGACGGAGAGGGGCTGAAGCCCGGAGACGTGATCTACGCGGTGAACCGGCTCGACGTTAGAAGCCTCTCGGAGCTGAAAGCGTCGATCGCCCGCTACCGCCCCGGCGACCCCGTGGTGATCCAGGTCGAGCGCGATGGGAATTTGCGCTACGTCACCCTCGAGATGAACTGAGGGCTGATTAGAACGCGAACGGCGCGGTCTGGAAGCCCTGCAAGGGGCGGGCCAGGTAGTTTCCCTGGATGTAGTTGACGCCGATTTCCCGCACCACCTCGAACTCCTCGCGCTTCTCGATTCCCTCGGCGACGAGCTTGGCGTCGATCTTGTCGGCCATCGCCTTGAACGTCTGCACCATCTCCTTCTTCACGAAGCTGGTGTGGATGTCGCGGACCATGCTCATATCGAGCTTCACGTAGTTCGGCTGGAGCTCCACGATCTTGTCGAGCCCGGAGTAGCCCGCGCCCATGTCGTCGATGGCGAACAGGCACCTCAGGTGCTGGAAGTACTTCATCGCGTCCCGGAACAGGTGGTAGTTCTCGATGGCACGCCTCTCGGTGACTTCGAAGACGATCTGATCCGGCGCCAGGTTCTTTCCCAGGAGGCGGATGAGCTCGTTTCCCTGGAACTCGGGGTCGCGCATCGAGAACGGGAGGGTGTTGATGAAGAGCTTGAACTCCCGCGCGAGGCCGCTCCCGCGCTCGCCCGCTTCTTGAAGCGCCTTTCTGCGGCACAGATGGTCGAGCTCGAACTCCAGGCCCGACTTCTCGGCGGTGTCGAAGAGCGCGAGGGGGCTTACGAACTCGGTGTTCTTCGGCCCCCGGCACAGGGCTTCGAAGCCGTGCGGCCGCAGCGTCTCCATGTCGTAGATCGGCTGGAACACCGTGGTGATCTGCTCTTTGAGGATGATGCGCTGGAGCTGCTTCTTGTTCCGGAGATGGCGCCGGTGGTTGTTGAGGTGCGCGTCCTGGTGAGCTTCCTGAATCGCCCGCATCACCAGGCGCTCCGCCCGCACCAGGGGGTTATGGAGAACGAGCGACGTACCCACGAAGACGTCGGAGCGTTTCCTCAGGAAGGTGAACGCGGTTTGCGAGATGCGCGGCACGAGATAGGTCTCGACGCGCTCTCCGATCTTCTCGATGTCCTCGGCGAGGAGGTGCTCCTCTTCCTTGCGGGGCGCGAGGAACACCAGGAACACGTCGCCGACCCTCTCGTTCAGGGTGATGATGTCGCCGGTGCGGAGCTGTTTGCCCTGGAGCTCCGACACCACCTCCCGGACCATGTCCAGCAGGCGATCGTAGATGAGGCTTCCGTGGTCGCGCTCCACCTGGTTGATGTCGGAAACGTCGATGAGGAGCAGAGCGAGGAAACCGTCGGCGGCGAGCCGCTGTTTCAGCTCGTCGAGATGCTCGCGGTAGGTATAGAGATTGTGGAGGGAGTCGATTGTAGACCCCGTCGCGACCGCGCTGCGCCCATCGGTGAGAGGTTCTTTCAACAGAGAAACCCGAGTTTTCGCCGGCCCCATCATGCTAGCAGGCGCGGACGCCCGGTGTCAACGAATCGGCTATACGCCTAGCAAGCGTCGACGTTTTCAGCGGCGCCGGGACTCGTCGTTCCAGATCATTCCCAGGGCCTCGATGTCGGAGTCGATCTCGTCGGGGCCGGACTCCAACGGATGGCAGCGGATCCAGCCGAGCAGGCGAAACGCCCAGAGCCTGCGGCAGATGGCGATGTCCGGGAGCTCGGAGCTGCCGCAGATTTCCTCGAGAGCCCTCGGGTGCCGGAGCATGGCGAGGAGCTCCAGGCTCCCGGTGTCGAGGTCGATGGTGCGGAGGCTCTCCTCGTGGCCGTCGATACTCTCGAAGAGCGCGTCGAGGGGGCCCACGCCGCGGGCCACGCGGAGCCAGCTCTCGACGCTCTCGATTCCGTCCAGGATCCATCGCGCCGGTGGAACCTCGAGGGTGATCGCCTCGTTCCCCCGGGGAGCCTCCTCCACGAAGCGATAGGAGAGTCGCGGCCAGCGGAAGACGTCGAGGACGATCCGGCGCACCTGTCCGAGAACGGCGTCGGGGAGCCCCTCGGCCGAAAGGATGCCTTGCTCGACCAGAAGTGACCCGAGGCGGAGTCCTGGCCGAACGCCGGGACTGAGCCGCCTCAGATCCGCGAGCCCGAGCTCGTTGCGAAGGAGGAGGTACGCGCCGAGTCGATCGTCGGGCGAGGAGGACGAGGCGAAGACGATTCTCCCGTCGTCGAAGAAGACCTTCCGGTCCACGTCCGCGCTCGATACCTCGAGCCGCCCCGTCCTGCCTTCCTTCGAGAGCGCGAGCAGCAGCTCGGGGACGTCGACGCCGCCGGTCCAGCCATCGAGCTTCCCTTCGAGAGGAATAGTCTTCGACACGGACATGTGAAACCCCGGGACCTGGGGCCGGGATGGATTATAAGCCAAGGGAAGCCCGGTGACGCGCTAGCGCTTCCTCCATGGGGGCCCGAACGCTGGCGATGAGGTCGAACCGATCGAGCGGCTGAAGCCCCCTGGTCTCGATGGGATCGTGGAAGAAGATCTCGATCACGCCCGAACGAATGGCGTAGCTCCCGGGAGGCATGAGCTCGAAGGCGCCGACGACGGTTACGGGAAGAACGGGCACCTGGGAGTCGATGGCGATGTGAAACCCTCCCTTCTTGAACGGGAGCAGATGCCCGGTCCGGCTTCTCGTTCCCTCGGGGGCGATGAGGAACGAGGCGCCGGAAGCGGCAATCCGGGCCGCGCTCCGCGCACTCTCGATCGCCCTCTCGCGGTTCGAGCGGTCGACGGGAACGAAGCCGCCCATCCTCATCGCCGTCGCCAGCACCGGGAGGCGGAAGAGCTCCTTCTTCCCGAGCACCCGAACCGGCCCGGGAATCTTCATGAATACCGCGGGCGCGTCCAGGTTCGAGTTGTGGTTCATCATGTAGATGAAGTGGGAGTCGGCCGAGATCTTCTCCAGGCCGTGGGTGACGATCTTGATGCGGGCGAGCGCGAATCCGATGCGCACCCCGAAGCGGCCGAGCCAGAAGAGGACGCGAGCGTCCTTCGTCGCGAGCGCATAGGGGATGCCGACGAGACCCGCGGCGAAGGTGTAGACCGGCAGGACAAGGGCCAGAACCAGGCTCGTGATCATGGGGATCGCACGGGCGGGCGGCGCATCGAAGAAAAAGCCCTTCCGGCCGCGGCCGGAAGGGCTCGGATCGAGAACGAACCTAACAGCAGTAGCGATTGATCGAGATGGAGATCGGCTTGCGGCCTCGGCCGGCGGCCAGCTTGGTCGTCGCCCGAACCCGGGGCTTGCGCGCGACTCCCTCGCTCTTTCCGTTCTCGGCCATCGCCGCGAGCGTCGTCTTCTTCAAGAGCGCTTTGAGGCTGGTGCGCCCCTTCTTCTTGACCTCCATCCCCCTCGACAGGGCGATGTCGATCTTCTGCTCGACGAGATCCTGGGGCTCCTCGGCCACCTCGGCGACCTCGCTCACGATGAGAAAGCGCGCTCGATCGAGCATCCGCTTCTCGCGAAAAGACAGGCTCTTCTTCTTGCTCAGGTACGAAAGGTCCTTGAGGACGCCGGCGACGTCGTAGATCGAGCCGCTCCGCATCTTGTCGGAATTGTCCTTGTACCGGCCCTTCCAGTTCGAGTGGTGCTCGATCTTCCGGTTCTCCAGGAGGTCGAAAATACGCTCGACGTCCTTCTCGGTGATCACTCGGCGAAGGCCGACTCCGTCGACATTCTGGACGGGCACCTTCACCACGGTCGCATTGGCCAGGATTCGCAGTTTGTAAAACTGACGCGCGTCGGACCCCGCCAACGCATCCGCTAGAATGTCCTCGACAACTCCAATACCATGATTGGGATAGACGACTTTATCCCCGACTTGAAAGGCCATTCACACCTCGCTTTCAATTAAATCGCGGAGAAGATTGTAACATAGTCCCGGGTATGAGACTACGAAAGAATGAGCCAGGGGGACTTTCAGGGGCGATCGTTTCGAAATCATCGGCGAATGAGCCCATTAACATTAGGCAGACGTTCCTGAACGCCCATTAAGATTCGCACCCCATACTCAGTCTACCTTATTTTGCGAGGGGACACACCGTGGGGAACCCCACGCACCCAAACCAGCACTCGCACGTAAACAATTGCGACATAATGATTTACAGTCTGAACTGGCGAGAACTGCGGACGCAGAAGAATTCTGCTAGACTTGGCCCCCGTCTCGAGATCGGCGCCGGAGTGGCGGAACTGGTAGACGCACGGGACTCAAAATCCCGCGGTCCTCGCGACTGTGAGGGTTCGATTCCCTCCTCCGGCACCAACCCGCGAAACATTGAAGGGGCGCGCGACGTAGACTGAAGTGCCTCAATCTTCGCCTGCCGATTTATGGCCTATTAGATGATGGACAAGCTCGAGTCTCGAGAGGGCTGGATCGGACGCAAGCTCTCTCACTACACCCTCCTCGAAGAGCTCCATCGGGGCGAGGTCCAGATCGTCTACCGGGCCCGCGACGACAGGCTGAATCGCGAGGTGGCCCTCAAAGTCCTCCCCCCCGAGCTGGTTCAGGAGCCCGAGCGACGGCAGCGTTTCGTCTCGGAGGCGAAGGCGTCGGCCGCGCTCGAGCATCCCCACGTAGGCGTCATCCACGAGATCGACGAGTCCGACAGCGTCGTCTTCATCGCGATGGAACTCTTGAGGGGTCCGAGTCTCGCGAGCCGCCTCGCACAGGGACCGCTCCCGCTTTCCGAAGCCATGGGAATCGGGATCGGCGTCGCCTCGGGGCTCGCCTACGCCCACGAGCGCGGCATCGTGCACCGCGACCTCAAGCCGGCGAACGTGATGCTCACGGAGGACGGGCACCCCAAGCTCATCGACTTCGGCCTCGCGAAGCTACTCGACGTCGAGCAGAGTCCGTTCTTCAGCCAGACGGGCGACGACGAGCCGCCTCTCCAGATCTCGACGCGCGAGGGTCTCATACAGGGCACGGTCCCGTTCATGTCCCCGGAGCAGGCGCGAGGCGGGAAAGTGGACCATCGCAGCGACGTCTTCAGCTTCGGACTCCTCCTCTATACGATGCTGAGCGGACGGCCTCCGTTCGAGGGAACCAGTCGCATCGACACGCTCCACGCGATCCTGAGGGAGCCGACTCCGAGGCTCGCCGGCGTCTCGGGCGAGGCGCGCGATCTGCTCCAGCGGATCGTCGATCGCTGCCTGCAGAAGGAGCCGGATCGGCGCTATCAGACCATGGCGGAGCCGCTCGAAGAGCTGAAGCGCGCGCGCGTCCGGATCGAGGCTGGCGGCAGGCTGTCGCGCGGCGCGCGTCGGACCCTGTGGGCGACTGCTGTCGCGGCGTCGGCTGCGCTCGCTCTCGTGGTTCTCTCCCGCCGTCCGCCGGACCCGGACCTCGACGCGACCCCTTCGGTCGCCGTCCTCCAGTTCGAGAACCTCTCGGGAGACCCCGAGCTCGACTGGCTCGTCACCGGTCTCCCCGACATGCTCGCGACGGATCTGTCGCAGTCTCCCGAGCTCGAGGTCGTGGGGCTCGGCGAGCTCTATCCGCTTCTCGCCGAGACCGGGGGTCTCGAAGGAGCCGCCCCGACGCGCGAGCTCATCGCCGAGGTCGCGTCCCGCACGGGGGTGCGCTCGGTGCTCACCGGAAGCTTCGCGAAAGCGGGCGACACGCTCCGCATCTCCGCAAGGCTCGAGGACGCGAGAACGGGCAAAGTGCTGATGTCGGAAAAAGCGGAGGCGGTCGGCGAGGAGAACCTCTTCCGCCTGGTCGACCAGATCACCTCCCGGATCAAGGCGCGATACGAGTTGACGCCGCCGGGAGAAGGGCTCGATCGGGACCTCCGCGACGTAACCACCGCCTCCGTCGAGGCCTACCGCGAGTACGCGGAAGGGATTCGCCTCCACGAGCGCTTTCGCGAGGAAGAGGCGGCCCCTCACTTCCAGCGGGCGATCGAGCTCGATCCCGGATTCGCGATGGCGCTCGCCAAGCTCGGTGTCGTGATGTCGAACCTCGGGCGCCACGAGGAGGGCGACGAGTACGCGGAGAAGGCGCTCGAGCACCTCGACCGCCTGTCCGAGAGAGAGCGCCTCTACATCGAGGGCTGGTACGCGTCGCGCAAACCCTCGACCATCGACAAGGCGATCGAGTCCTACGAGCGCGCGATCGAGCGCTATCCCGACCACGGCTCCGCCCGGCACAACCTCGGAAACCTGCTGTTCACCACCGAGCGCTACGAGGAGGCCATCGAGCAGCTCGAGGAGCTTCGAAGCCGGGGAATGATGTTTCCCGCCACCTACGAGCAGCTCGCGCAGGCGTACATGGCGCTCGACGACGTCGACAACGCGCGGGAGGTGCTGCGGGAGTTCAGCGAGCGCAATCCCGACGATTGGACGACTCTCCTTTCGCTGGCCCAGATCGAGATCGAGACCGGGGATCTCGAGGGAGGGGCGAGGCTGATCGAGAGGGCGGAGGCTCTCGGAGCCACTCCGATGAGAATCCTTCCCGTTCGCTGGGCGTCCCACATCTTCGCGGAAGAGTGGGACGAAGCCAAAAAGACCGCCGCGGAGCTCATGGAGTCGGAGGAGCCGGTCGAGAAGCTCATCGGCGGCCGGTTGATGGCCACAACCGCCCTTTACCGGGGGGAGGTGGGCTCGGTTCTCCGGGCCCTCGACCGCTACCTGGCCTCCACCGAAGGGGGCGAGAGCGACTTTCGAATCCAGCCGGCCCTGCTCAAATCGAGAATCCTCCTCGAGATCGGCGAGTTCCAGAAGGCAAAGGACACGGCGCTCTCCGTTTCGGAAGCGGAAGACCACTACGGCGCTTCGCACGCGGCGCTGGCCCTCGCCGCCATTGCCGCCCAGCGGCTCGGCGACTCCGAAGAGGCCGAAGAGCTCGCCCGGGAATATCGCCGGCGGATCAACCCCGCGCTCGGAGCCGCTCCCGAGCGCCTCCACCATTTCCTCCAGGGAGAGCTCGCGATGGAGCGGGGAGAGTACGACGCCGCCGTGGCGGAGTTCGAGGAGTCGGAGTCGATGCTGCCTCCGCGGGGCTCCGAGGGCGTTCACACGCTCATCTGGTACTCGCTCGCGACGGCGCATCGTCTCTCGGGCAACGACGGCGAGGCCCTCGGCTGGTACCAGCGCATCGTGGAGTCGAGGGAAGAGCGCCTCTACGAGCCCCTCCGGTACGTAAGGAGTTTCTATTTTCTCGGGAAGCTCCGGGAGGCCGAGGGCGATTCCGAGGCCGCCCGCGAGGACTACCAGCGGTTTCTCGATCATTTCGAGGAGGGGGAAATCGACCGCGATCTGGTCCGGGAGGCGGAAGCCGGGCTCCGCTGAGCTATTATGCTCCGATCACTTTTCGGAGCAAGAAACCTTGTCCTCTTTCGACAGCATCCGCAACCTCGCGATCATCGCGCACGTCGACCACGGCAAGACGACCCTGGTCGACGCCATGCTGCATCAGAGCGGCGCCTTCCGGGCCAACCAGGAGGTCCAGGAGCGCGTTATGGACTCGAACGAGCTCGAGCGCGAGCGCGGCATCACCATCCTCGCGAAGAACACCGCGATCTTCTACCGCGGGGCGAAGATCAACATCGTCGACACGCCGGGCCACGCGGACTTCGGAGGCGAAGTCGAGCGGGCGCTCTCCATGGTCGACGGGGCGATGCTGCTCGTGGACGCGAGCGAAGGCCCGCTCCCCCAGACCCGGTACGTTCTGGGAAAGGCGCTCTCGCTGAAGCTTCCCATCCTGGTGGTGGTGAACAAGATCGATCGCCAGGACGCGCGCATTCAGGAGGTGGTGAACGAGATCTTCGACCTGTTCATCGACCTCGACGCCGGCGAGGAGCAGCTCGACTTTCCCATCCTCTATACCAACGCCCGCAAAGGCACGGCGAAAACGGACCCCGACGGGGAGGACTACGACCTTCAGCCCCTCTTCGAGGCCATTTTAGAAAAGCTCCCCCCACCCTCGGGTAAGGACGAGGGAAGCCTCCAGTTGATGGTCTCGAACCTCGATTACAGCGACTATCTCGGGCGGCTCGCGATCGGCCGGATCACCCGCGGAACGCTCCGGACCGGAGACGACGTCGCCATCGTGAAAGAGGGAGATCTCGTCGAGCGCACGCGCATCACCAAGCTCTTCACCTTCGCCGGGCTCGACCGGGACCAGGCCGACAAAGCCCGGGCCGGAGACATCGTCTGCCTCGCGGGAGTCGAGGGGATCGGGATCGGCGACACCATCACCGATGCCGAGACGCCCGCGCCTCTTCCCCGCCTTCGAATCGACGAGCCCACCCTCTCGATGCTGTTCTCGGTGAACACCTCGCCTTTTTCCGGACAGGACGGCGAGCACGTGACCTCGCGGAAGCTGAAGGAGCGGCTCGAGAGGGAGCTTCTCACGAACATTTCCCTCCAGCTCCAGGAGACCGAGGCCACGGATTCCTTCCGCGTTTTCGGACGCGGCGAGCTCCAGCTCGCCATCCTCGTCGAGACGATGCGCCGCGAGGGCTACGAGCTCGCCCTCTCCAATCCCGAGGTCATCGTCAAGGAGATCGACGGGGTGAAGAAAGAACCCTTCGAGATCCTCCTGGTCGACGTCGCGGAGACCTTCCAGGGAGTCGTGGTGGAAAAACTCGGGATCCGCAAGGGCATTCTCACCCACATGGTGAACCACGGCTCGGGACGGGTCCGGCTTCAGTTCCGCGTGCCTTCCCGCGGACTCATCGGAATCCGGAGCGAGATCCTCGCGGATACGCGCGGGACCGCGGTCCTGAACGCGCTCTTCGACGGCTACGACGACTGGCAGGGGAGCGTTCCCAAGCGTCTCACCGGAGCCCTCGTGGCCGACCGGCGAGGACGCGCGACCGCCTACGCCCTTCACAACCTCGAGGACCGCGGCGAGCTGTTCATCGGCGCGGGGGTCGATGTCTACGAGGGGATGATCGTGGGCGAGAACGCGAGGGAAGCCGACCTCGACGTCAACGTGACCCGGGAGAAGAAGCTCACCAACATGCGGGCCTCGACCTCCGACATCGCCGTCCGCCTCACCCCTCACCGCGAGCTCAATCTCGAGCAGGCCATCGAGTTCATCCGGGCGGACGAGCTGGTGGAGGTGACCCCGCGGTCCATCCGCCTGAGGAAGAAGATCCTCCCGTCGAACCAGCGTCCCAGGCGCCGGGACGAGTAAATTCGTTGACTCCTTGACAATCCGCCATTGAGACTTCCGTGCCTAGGAGAAAATCCATGACCCGGTGCTGGACGTCCGTGCTCACTCTCGCCGCGCTCTCGCTTCCCGTCGCCGCTCGGTCTCAGTCGCTCCGTCCCGCCCGCACGGTCTGGGCCAGCGCCGTGGCGGAGGTCCCCGCGATGGCGCAGGAAGTCGAAACGATGCTGCGCGCGGGCCGGCTGGTGGCGGCGAGGACTCAGCGTGACGGTCAGATTCCCGGACGCTCCCACGAGCGGTTGAACCAGTACCACGAGGGGGTCCGGGTTTTCGGAGGCCAGCTCGTCTGGCAGAAGGAAGGCGGCGGGGTCCTCTCGGTCACCGGGAGCCTCTACGACGGCATCGACGTCTCGACGAGGCCGTCCCTGACCGCGGACGACGCGGCCAGGAAGGCGATCGAGGGAGCCGCCTCCGCCCGGGTCGTCGGGCGAATCGAGCTCGTCGTCCTGCCGCTCGCCGAACGGTACGTCCTCGCCTACTACCTCCACGTGCGCGGACCGGACCGCCTCGACGCCGTCTTCATCGACGCCGGAAGCGGGGCCACGGTCCTCGAGTACGACGACCGTCGATCGCAATCCGCGGTCGGGCTCGGCGTCGGCACCTGGTCCGACGAGAAGAAGATGAGCGTCCAGGCTGCCGCGGGCACCAACCGCGCCGTCGACGTCCTCCGTCCTTTCGGGATTCGAACCTACGACGTGGGATTCGATTTCGAATCCTGGTACTTCTACGAGGCGGGGACCGACGCCTTTCTCGCGACCGATTCCGACAACGAGTGGCGGGACGGCGCCGTGGTCGACGCCCACGCTTATTCCGGCTACACCTACGACTATTACTTCAAGCGCCACGGGCGAAGCGGGATCGACGACGCCGGTCTCGCCGCCGTCAACTACGTGCACTTCCTCTCGCAGAGCGCCGGCTACAACAACGCGTTCTACGATTCGGTCGACGTCAGCATGAACTACGGCGACGGCGACGGGGAGACGTACACGTTCTTCTCGGCCGCGCTCGACGTCGTCGCCCACGAGCTCACCCACGGGGTCACGAACTTCACCTCGGACCTCATCTACATGAACGAATCGGGAGCGCTGAACGAAGCCTTCTCCGACATCATGGCCGCGGGAGCGGAGTGGTATTTCGAGCGCCCGGGGCAGGGACGGCATCGGGCCGACTGGATAGTCGCGGAAGACCTGTTCATCGACTTCGGGCCCTACATCCGCTCCTACGAGAACCCGGGAGCGGCGGGGGATCCCGATCACTACAGCATCCGGTGCCTGCCGCCTATTTGCACCGAGGACTACGACAACGGCGGAGTCCATATCAACTCCGGCATCGCGAACCAGGCGTTCTACCTGATGGTACAGGGCGGCACCAACCGCACGTCGGGCATCACCGTCCGGGGATTGGGAACGGCACAGATGGACCGGATCGAAGCGATCTTCTATCGGGCCTTCGCTTTCTACCTCGTCCCGAGCTCGAACTTCCACGACGCGCGCGAGGCGACTCTGCGCGCCGCGGCGGAGCTTTACGGCGCGGGAAGCGTCGAGGAGACCACGGTGCGGCAGGGTTGGGACGCGGTCGGCGTGCAGTAGGGAACATGCGATGAGAACGACCGTCCTTCTTCCGTTGCTCGCTCTCGCCGCTGCCGCGCCAGCCCTGGCCCAGGACGCTCCCGAGCCGGCCGAGGCGCGCGCGCAGCGCGTTCGCGTCCTGGCGAACGCCCTCTACAATCCCTCCGGCATCGGGTTCTCCGACACCTCCACCTTCACCTCGTATCTCGAAGAGGGGCGCTCGACCCGGACGTACGACGGAGGCAAGGGCATCGCCTTCGAGGCGGGAGCCATCGCGGACCTCTGGCAGGGCCTCGGGGTCATGGGCTCGTTCGAGCTGTACCAGAGCGACTTCGACGGCGTCTTCGAGGAGAGCCTACCGCATCCCCTGTACTTCGAGCAGCCGCGAACGGTAGAGGGAGAGCTCACCGGCTTCGAGTACAGCGAGAAGGCGGTGCACATCGACGCCGTCTACACCCGCGACTTCGCGAAGGTCACCGTGGACGTCTTCGGCGGGCCGACCTTCTTCTTCACCAGCACCGAGATCCTAGATACCGTGACCACCGCTTCCGAGTATCCGTTGGACGAGGCAACGGTGAGGTCCACCACGAGCAGGACCATCGACGACAACCCCATCGGCTTCAACGCCGGCGGCGCTCTCACCTGGCGGCTGACGAAAGTCTTCGGCATCGCATTCCAGGCACGCTACAGCCGCGCGAGCCTCGGAATCGCGCGGGAAGGGGGCGAGGAGATCGAGCTCGATGCCGGCGGGCTCCGCGTCGGGGGCGGCGTAAGGCTTTCGTTCTGAGAACCGCCTCAAACATAGCGCTCTTCCAGGCCGGCTGGTTCGCTTCCGTCCTCGGCGCGGCCCACGGCTATCCGCTTCTCGGGCCAGCCGCCGTCGCCCTGGGGGTCGCGATTCACCTGTTCTGCCTCCGAGCCCAGGGGGATGTCGCGCTCGTGGCCGCGAGCACGCTTCTCGGAATCGTTTCCGAATCGATCCTCCTGTCTACCGGCGTCGTCGCCTACGCCGGAGAGGTCGGTGCGGCGTCGATCCCTCCCCCCTGGATCGTGGCCATGTGGTCGAACTTCGCCATCACGCTGAACCACTCGCTGGCGTGGCTTCAGGGGAACCTCCGGATCTCCGGTGCGGTGGGAGCGGTGGCCGGGCCGGCCGCTTACATCGCGGGCTCGCGGCTCGGCGCGATCTCGCTCCTCGCGCCCGTGCCCGCGGTCCTGGCGCTCGCGCTCGTCTGGGGGTCGGCTCTCCCACTCCTGCTTCGGCTCGCGCTCCGGCAGCGTGCTCGCCAGCTCCATCGCGCGCGCGCT
>DAISKN010000007.1:12811-27291 GCA_036820975.1 Acidobacteriota bacterium
CCCGGAAGCGGCATCCAAGGATATCGATGCAGGACCGGGACAAGCTTCAGGGCGAGCGGATAGCGACGGCCGAGGACGTCGGCGCCGGCGTCATCGTCAGCTCGGATACGAGGCGGGCGGACAGACTGCCCCCGAACCAGGCGCGGACGCGGAAGTGGCCGGTCCTGGACGCTCACGGTCCGCCGCGGATCGAGCTCGACAGCTGGAAGCTCGGCGTCAGCGGTCTGGTGAAGGCCGATCTCTCATTCGACTGGAAAGAGTTCCGGGCGCTTCCCCGAGTCCGCGTCTTCGCCGACATGCACTGCGTCACCCGCTGGTCGCGCCTGGGAAACGTCTGGGAGGGTGTTTCGGCGCTCGAGCTCTTGAGACGGGCGGAGCCCCGCCCCGAGGCGCTCTTCGTCGTCGTGCACGGATACGACCACGGTTTCACGACGAACCTTCCGCTCGAGGCCTTCGCGGCGGAGGATGTCCTCCTCGCGGACATTCACGACGGACAGCCGATCTCCCTCGAGCACGGCGGACCCATGAGGCTCGTGGTTCCGAGGCTCTACGCTTGGAAGAGCGCGAAGTGGGTGAAGCGCATCGAGCTCGTCTCCGAGGACGAGTCCGGCTTCTGGGAGCGCGCCGGCTACCACGACGTCGGCGACCCGTGGAGGGAAGAACGCTTCCGGTAGGGTTCTCCCGGGAAGAACGCAAAGGCGCCAAGACTCGCAATGGCGCAAAGCAAGAATTGAATTCCCCGCGTCCTTGCGGATCATTGCGCCTTTGCGTTCTTCTTAGACTTTCTTCAGCTTCCACTTTCCGCGGCGGAAGAGAACCAGGCCGATCACCGCCGACAGGGAGTACGAGAGCGCGATCGCCCAGAACACGCCCGAAGGCCCCATCCCCAGAGGACCCGCGAGCGCGTAGGCGAGCGGAATCTCGAACAGCCAGAAGCAGACGATGTTGATGCGCGTCGGGGTCACCGTGTCCCCGGCGCCGTTGAATGATTGCATCATCACCATGCCCCAGGCGTAGAACACGTAGCCGTAGCTGATGATGGTGAGCGCCTCGACCCCGACGGGCGAGGCCGCGGGGTCGTCGATGAAGACCTCCACGATAGGACGCGCGAAAGCGACGAACACCAGGGTGACGAGCGCCATGAAACCCATGTTCCAGAATCCGGTGAGCCACACGGCTCGCTCCGCGCGATCGGGCTTGCCCGCTCCCAGGTTCTGCCCGACCAGAGTCGCCGCGGCGTTGCTCAAACCCCAGGCGGGGAGGATGATGAAGAGCACGGTGCGGATCGCCACGACGTAGCCCGCGAGCACCGCGCTTCCGAAGCCCGCAAGAATCCGAATCAGCACCACGTAGCTCCCCGTCGCGACCAGAAGTTGACTGACGCCGCCCGCGGACAGCCGGAGAAGGCTCACGATGGCGGAGGGGTCGATCGCCAGGTCGTTCCGCTCGATGGGAATCCTTTTGTTCCGGCGGAATCCCCAGAACTGGTAGAGGACGCCCGTGCCCCGGCCGATCGTCGTGGCCACGGCCGCGCCCGCCAGCCCCATCTCGGGAAATGGACCGAGACCGAAGATGAGACAGGGATCGAGGACCACGTTGATGGCGTTCGCGATCCAGAGAGCTCGCATCGCCGTCGTGGCGTCGCCCGCTCCCCGGTAGATGGCGTTGTTCAGGAACAGGAGCAGTACGGTGATCATGCCGCCGTACAAGATCCGGGTGTAGCTCGAGCCCGCGGCGACGGTCTCGGGCGAAGCACCCATCAAGCCGAGAAGCTGCGGCGCCCAGATCGCGCCCGCGGCGCCGAGGATCAGGGCCATCGCCACGCCGATCAAGATGGCCTGAACCGCCGCGCGAGCCGCGGCTCTTTCGTTCTTTTCCCCGATGCGCCGCGACACCATGGCCGTCGTGGCCATGCTGAGCCCGATGGCGACGGCATAGATGATCTCGAGCATCGATTCGGTGAGGCCGACCGCCGCGAGGGAGTCCGAGCCGAGCCGGGCGACGAAGAACGCGTCGGTCACGGCGAAGAGCGACTCTCCTATCATCTCCAGGACCATGGGGACCGCGAGCAGCCCGACGGCGCGGTTCAGACTCCCCTCGGTGAAGTCCTGCTCGGTTCCCCGCAGGGACTCTTTCATCGAGGCCAAGAAGCCGGGCTTCCTGGCGTCGCGCGTCCCCGTCACTAGGGGTTCCGCGACTGCCTCTTCGCTCGAATCCATAGGTGCTGCTCCCAAAGCAAAATACGAACGTCAATCCAAAAAGCTGGGAAGGGGACTCTTCCGGCGGCGGAAGAGCTGTTCGAGCTTCCGCTGCCTGGCCCGGACTGCGCGCGGTGGTCGCGGCAGGTTTCCGGGGAGTTAGATGTGGGCGTGGGCTTGCATAGCGGGAGTGATTCTACCCGAAACGGAGCCCAGGAGGAGCTCTTTTTTCTCGAATTACTCCGAGGACATCGCCGCCACCAGCGCCAGGTCCTGCTCCCGGACCGAGGCGACGTCGAAGCTCCGGGCCGAGGCCGCCATGCGCGTCAGGGCCGCGCCCATCGCCATCGGAGGGGTGGCGTCCCCTTTCTTCGCGCGATGAAAGCGAACGGGATTGATCCGGGCGACGACGTAGTTCCGGAGGTAGGGAGAGCGGAAACCACGCTTCTTGAGCTCGGCCACAATCTCTTTGACCCGTTCGTCGATCTCGACCAGCCGCGCGGCGTATCCCTCGCGATCCCGCAGGCTCTTGGCGAGGGTCGACGTCGCGAAACGGTCGACTTTCCGCAGGAACGAGAAGTAAGGGCTTCCGGCGAAGCGCCCGTTCCCGTGGTAGACGATCCCTAGAGTCAGGAGCGCGGGCTCTTCGAACTGAGCCTCGTAGTCGGCTTCGCGGGCCCGGGGCTTCCGTTCCGCGAGCTCCCGCGCCATGCGGATGACCTCGAGGCTCTTGTCCTTGAGGTTGTGCGCCTTCTCGGTGTTGAGGGCGAGGATGCGGAACGCCAGATCCTCGTCGGGCGATACCAGCGCCGTGACCGCGCGAAGCCCGAGGAGCTTCGCCGCCTGGTGGCGGTGCCGTCCGTTCGGGGTCCAGAACTCGCCGTCCGATCCCTGGACCACGATGAGAGGGTCGAGGAACACCCCCGTCTCCTCGATCTTCTTCGCGAGTCGTTTGGTGTGGGTCGGAGAGAGGTCGCGCTGGAACGGAGTGGGCTCGACCGACCTCAATGGAAGGATAGCGACCAGCAGGGGCTTTCCCGCGAAAGGCTCGCGGTACGCTCCGATGGGAGTGCCGCCCGCATCTCGAACCCGGGCGGCGAGCGGAGCCAGCGAAGGGTCCTCGATCCCGAGGAGGACCTCGTCTCCGACCGGACCTCGCTCTTCCTTCGCCGGGGTGAGCCTCTTTCGGGAATCGCCCGGCTTCTTCTTGGCTTTCTTTGCCGGCTTCGAGGACGTCGTCTTCGCCATGATGGCCTCGGAATTCTACATCGGCTACACTCGAGAAACCGCACTCGTGAGCGCAACCGCCTCGAAGATCCGCTTTCTCGCCTCCTGCCACGAGGCCGACAACCGCGAGACCGCGATCTTCGACCTGTTCCACCGGGACGTGAAGCACCGGCACTTCGCGACGGGAACCGAAGTTCTGGTGAGCGGGATGCAGGATGCCCTGGCGGTTCCTCCCGAGATCGGGCGGGAGGCGCTCGAGGAGGCGACGCTCTACAAGCGGGAGCGCAGCCTGATCTACGGCGTCTTCTTTCTCGTCGGCAGGATCGAGGTCGACGGAAAGCCCCGGCGGCTCGCGGCTCCCCTTCTCCACTTTCCCGCGGCGCTCGAGCTCCAGAGCGTGGGCGGCGAGGAGGCCAGCTTCCTCCGGATATCCGCGAACGAGCCGACGCTGAACTTCCCCGCGCTCGCGGAGCTCCTCGGAGAGCGGGACGCGGCCTCCTCCGCTCTCGAGGCCGTCGGCCGACGGATCCCCTCCCCTCCCGTGGGCGAGGACGCGCTCGCCGAGATCGTCCAGGTCTTCCGGCAGATCCTCCCCCGGGTACGCGTCGACGATCTCTACTCCTTTCCCGCGCTTCTCCCGGAGCGGGACGTGCGACGACTGGGGGACGGCGCGGTCCTCGCCTGCGTTCCCGCGGCGGCGATGGCTCTCGTCGAGAACCCGCGCTCGACGCGGGGTGTGCTCTTCGAGCTCTCGCGGCTCGCCTCGAGCGAGACGGTCTCGGCGCCGCTCGAGGCCGCTCTCGGCGCCTCGCCTCCCGGCTCCAGGCGTTCGTTTCCACTCGCCTCGATACCGGCGGTCCTGAGCCGCGCTCAGAAGCGGGTGCTCGAGGCCGCGGGCCGTCATCCACTCACGCTCATCGTGGGGCCGCCGGGGACGGGCAAGTCCTATACCGTCACCGCGCTCGCGCTCGAGCACCTGGCGCGGGGCGACTCCGTCCTGGTCGCCTGCCGCACCGAGCAGGCGCTCGACGTGGTGGAGTCGAAGCTCCGCTCGATGCTGGGCGAGACGACACCGCTTCTGCGGGGGGGCTCGACCGACTACACCCGCGAGCTCAAGAGCTACCTCACGCTCCTCCTCGGAGGACAGCTCGAAGAGGAGGACGGCGTTCCGCACTCCCAGCGCAATCGCGCGCTGCGGCGAGCCGACCGCTCTCTTGCGAGCCTCGAGCGCCGGATCCTGCGGCGGAACCGGCTGGAGGCCGCCTGGGGCGCAATCGCCTCCGGCCCCACGTCGCCATGGAAACGCCTCCGTGGAGGGTTACTGAAGTGGCGCCTGGAGCGGGACCGGCCTCTTTGGGAGCTCCTCTCGAGCCTCGAGCGCGCGGAGGCGGAACGAGTCGACGCGGCGAGAGAGCTCCTTCACGCCACGAGGCGAGCCCGCATCGCGTCGCTGCTCCGAAAACACCGCGGCGAGCTCAAGCGCTTCTCCTCCGCCATCCGCGCGAGGGCGTCGGGAAGGCAGGAGGCGCTCTTCGCGGAGATGAACCTTCGCGTTCTCCTCGAAGCCTTTCCGCTATGGATGTCGACGTTTCGCGATCTTCACAAGCTCGCCCCGTTCGAGCGCGAGATGTTCGACCTCGTCGTCGTGGACGAGGCGACCCAGAGCGACATGGCGAGCGGCCTTCCGGCCCTCTACCGCGCCCGGAGAGCCGCCGTCACCGGAGATCCGAAGCAGCTCCGGCACGTGTCGTTTCTGTCCCGCGATCGCCAGCGATTGCTCGGGGAGGAGGCCGGGCTCGGCGAGGGAGAGGTCGAGGCCCTCGAGTACCGCGAGAAGAGCCTGCTGGATCTCGTCGATGATTCCCTCTCGTCTTCGGAGAGCGCGATCTTCCTCGACGAGCACTTTCGCAGCACGCCTTCGATCATCGCGTTCAGCAACCGGGAGTTCTACGGCGGCCGCCTTCGCGTGATGACGGCGAGGCCTTCCACCCTTCGCCTGCGCTCGGTCGCGCTCCGCCGCGTCGAGGGCGTGAGGGACGAGAGAGGACGGAACTTCGCCGAAGCCGAAGCTCTCGCGACCGAGATCCACTCGCTCGTCGAGCGCGAGAGCGCCCTTCCCCGCGGACGCTGCCACTCCATCGGAGTGCTCTCTCCCTTTCGCGACCAGGTGGACCATCTGATCGCGACCCTCACCGAGCGGCTTCCGCTCGAGGCCCTGGAAAAGCACGACCTCCTCGTGGCTACACCCTACGGCTTTCAGGGAGAGGAGCGGGACTTCATGTTCCTCTCGCTCGCCGTCGACCCGAAGAGCCACCCGCAGGCCTTTCGCCACCTTGGTCAGCCCGAGGTCTTCAACGTCGCGATCACCCGGGCGCGGAGCCACCAGCTGGTTCTCGCCTCGCTGGATCCGTCGGATCTTCCCGAGGGAAGCCTCGCTGCCCGCTATCTAAGCGAGATCTCGAGACCGGCCGAGACCGCTATGGACTCCCCGGAGGTACCCGAGGACGAATTCCTGGAGCTCGTCTCGTCCCGGCTTTCGGCATCGGGATTTCGGGTCCACCGGGCGTTCCTGGTGGCGGGAACGATCGTGGACCTGGTGGTCGAGCGCGAGGGGAGCGTTTTGGGGATCGATCTCATCGGCCAGTCGGGATCGCTCGGGACCGCGCTCGATCTCGAGCGGTACCGCATGCTCCGAAGGGCGGGCCTGTCCGTTTTTCCGTTGTCTCTCGGGTCCTGGAGCTCGAACGAGTCCTCCTGCCTCGAGGCCATCGAGCGGCATGCTCCCGGGCGGAGGACCGAATACAATTGACGACATTCTCACTCGGCCACTCCTGCTAAAGTCCCGCTCATGAGGAGACTGACGATGCGGAGATTACTCTGGTATTGCGCGTTTCTCTCGACCACTTCGTTTCTCGCCCAGGCGGCCTTCTCGCAGGAACGAGGAGGGCAGGAGTTGTTCGGACACTACGAGCCGGTTCCGGACTGGCCGAAGCCTCTGCCGGATGGACCGGACGGCGTGAAGCACGCCGGCTGGACCTGGGGTTCGATGGGCAGCGTTTACGCCGAGAGCCCCGATCGCATCTGGTTCGCGATGCGCGGCGAATTGCCCCTTCCCGAAGGCGCCGGTCCGTGGACTCCCTACAGCCTGCTCGAGCCGCGACGAACGTCGACGGGCAACGACGACGGCAAGAACGCCACCTGCGGGCCCACCGAACGCCGCGGGTGGGAGCGCCGCTATCACCACGTTATTTTCGTCGTCGACGGACAGGGCAACCAGGTCCAGCACTGGGCGCAGCACGACAAGCTCTTCGAGGCCCCGTGCGGGCGCGGGCCGCACAAGATCAAGATGAGCCCCTACGACCCCGAGAAGCACGTCTGGGTGATCGACGACCAGCTGCACTTGATCCACAAGTTCACTTACGACGGTAAGCTCGTGATGTCGCTCGGGACCAAGGGGCAGCGGGGACGGGATGCGGGCAAGCTCTTCGACCGGCCGACCGACGTGGCCTGGCTCCCCGACGGCACGTTCTTCATCAGCGACGGCTACGGCGGAAAGCGCGTCGCGAAGTTCGACAAGGACGGAAAGTTCCTCAAGGACTGGGGACAGGCTCCGAAGGATCCGAAAAACCCGGGCCCGAACGAGTTCAACACCGTCCACAGCGTCGCCGTGAGCGACGACCGCCGTGTCTTCGTCGTCGATCGCGGCCACGGGCGGATGCAGGTCTTCGACGAAGAGGGCAAGTTCCTCGACATGTTCGCCACCGGCCCGCAGGGGCTCAACGCGGACGACTACCCCCTGGGCCAGGTCGTCTCCCGGCCGTACGCTCATCTCATCACCGCGGATCAGACGCTGTGGGTATCGGATGGCGGGACGAACCGAGTCCTCAAGTACGACCTGAACGGGAACTACAAATACGGATGGGGCCAGCCCGGTCCATACTCCGGCCAGTTCGGCGGTCCCCACGCGCTCAGCGTGGATCAGGCCGGCAACCTCTACATCGCCGAGGTATTCAACGGACGCGTGCAGAAGTTCCGGCCGAAGAAGGGCGCCGACCCGTCGAAGATCGTCGGCCAGGAGAAGCGCTACAAAGCGTCCTCGAACTGACCCCGCCCGCAAACGGGCGCTTCCTGAACGGGGCCGGAGACATCCTCCGGCCCCGTTTCGTTTCTGCCGTCCTTGTCGCCTCGCGGTCCATGACTTAGCATGGAAGCATCGTGAGAAGCCCGGTGCGCGAGGCGGTTTCGTCCCTGAGAGACGATCTCTTCGATCTCGCCTCGGAGCTGGTGAAGCGGAAGTCGGTCACCGGCGACGAGGACGATGCTCAGCAGGCCTTCGCCTCCATCCTTCGAGACTGGGGTCTCGAAGTCGACCTCTGGAGAATCGATCCCGAGATCCGCAGGCATCCCGCGTTCTGCGACGACGGCAATCGCCTGGATCGCCTGAACCTCGTCGCCCGATGGGGCGAGCGTGGATCGGAGAGGCCGGCGGCGCTCCTCCTGAACGGACACATCGACGTCGTGCCCGAAGGAGAGCGGGAGCGCTGGAGCTCGGATCCGTACTCGGGAGAGATCCGAAGCGGCGCCCTCCACGGCCGCGGGAGCTGCGACATGAAAGGCGGGCTCGCGGCGGCGGCGATCGCGGTCCGCGCCGCGATGAAGCTCGGCATCGAGCCCCGCCGTCCCATCCTTCTCGAGAGCGTCGTGGGCGAGGAGACGGGAGGCCTCGGGACTCTCGCCGCGATCGGCCGCGGTTATCGCGCGGACGCCGCAGTGATCACCGAGCCGACGAGCCTCGAGCTCTGCCCCGTCCAGGCGGGAGCGCTCTCGTTCCGGCTCCACGTCCGCGGGAAGTCGGCCCACGGCGCCATGCGGCGCGAGGGAGTCTCCGCCGTCGAGAAGTTCTGGACGGTCGCCCGCGCTCTCGAATCCCTCGAGCGCGAGCGCCACGCCGGCTTCCGCCATCCGCTGTACCCCGAGGGGGAGCTCGTGGCGCCGTTGAGCGTCGGGAAAGTCACCGCTGGCAACTGGCCGTCGACCGTTCCCGAGGAGCTTCGCGCGGAAGGCCGCTTCGGGATCTTCCCCGGTGAAGACTGCGCGTCCGCCCGCGCCGCGTTCGAAGTCGCGATTCGTGGTGTCGGCTCCAGCGATCCCTGGCTCGCGGAGAACCCCGTCGGCGTCGAGTGGTTCGAGGGGCAGTTCGAGTCCGGCGAGACCGCCGCCGACGCCCCGATCCTCGACGAGCTTCGGAGCTGTCATCGCGAGATGCTCGGAAGCGAAAGCTCGACCCACGGCGTTTCTTATGGAAGCGATCTCCGGCTCTTCACCCGCTATGCCGCGATGCCCGCAGTCCTTTACGGTCCGGGCGACGTCCGCCGCGCCCACTCCGCGAACGAGAGCGTGCCGCTCGAAGAGCTGGTCGCCGCCGCCGAAGTCCTGACGCTTCTCATCGCCCGAAGACTGGATGCGTAGCTCGACATCCCTCGGGTGGATCGCGGTCGTTCTCGCGGTCGGTTCCTGCGCCGGAGAGAGCGGCAAGCCCGCAGCCACGCCGGCGCTCGCGCTCGAACCGTGCCAGCTCGGCGCCGCGGGCTCCCCTTCGAGGCTCGCCGCGCGATGCGGAGTTCTGCGCGTTCCCGAAGATCGTTCGAAGCCAGAGGGACGGTCGATCGACCTCCGGGTCGCGATCGTTCCCGCGGTCAGCCGGAATCCGGCGCCCGACCCTCTGGTGTTCTTGAGCGGCGGCCCGGGCCAGGCGGCGACCGAAAGCTTCCCGCAGCTCGCGCCCGCTTTCCGCAGGATCAGCCGCGACCGCGACGTGGTCCTCGTGGACCAGCGCGGCACCGGAGGGTCGAACGCCCTTCGCTGCCCGGAGGAAGACGTGACGGACCTGGCTCTTCTCGCCGACGAGAAAATCGGCCCCTGGGTCGCGCGCTGTCTCGAGGCCCTCGAGGGGGATCCGCGCTTCTACACCACGAGCATAGCCATGACCGACCTCGACGAGGTGCGGGAGGCGCTCGGGTACGAGCGCGTCAACCTGTACGGCCTCTCGTACGGCACCCGGGCGGCGCTGACCTACCTCCGGATGTTCCCCGAGCGCGTGCGCGCCGTGATACTGGACGGAGTCGTTCCCCCGACCGAGATTCTGGGGTTGGACGTGGCCAAAGACGCCCAGCGCGCGATCGATCTGGTGATGACCCGCTGCTCTTCGGATCCTCCCTGCCGTGAGGCCTTCCCCGATCTGTCGAAGGACCTCGACTCCGTCATGGAGCGCCTCGAGATCCCGGTCACCGTGGCCCTCCGCCACCCGAGGACGGGTGAGATGGAGGAGATCCCGTTCTCGCGCGAGATGGCGGCCTACGCCATCCGCCTCTTGAGCTACAGCCAGGAGACCGCTTCCCTGGTTCCGCTCCTTCTGAGCTCCGCCGCCCGGTCGGACATGGCGCCTCTCGCGGCGCAGTTTCTCATCGTCACCGCGCGGGTGGGCGAGACCATGGCCGAAGGCATGGGGATCTCGGTCGTCTGCAGCGAGGACTTCCCCTTCTTCGAAGCGGATGCGATCGCCGAGCGCAATCGGGACACCTACCTCGGCGCTCTCCAGACGGACAGCCTGAAGCTCGTCTGCCCGCTCTGGCCGCGCGGCGAGGTTTCCGCGGACTTCAAGACGCCGGTTCCTCCCTCCGCCCCGGTGCTCCTGCTGTCCGGCGAGGCGGACCCGGTGACTCCGCCGGAGAACGGCGAAATCACCGCATCCCAGCTCGGGACGACGGCGCTTCACCTGGTGGCTCGCGGCCAGGGACACGTCGTCATCCATCGAGGCTGCATCCCGCAGCTCGCCGCCGATTTCATCGGGAGCGGGAACTTCGAGGGCCTCGACACGGGCTGCGTCTCCGAGATCGGACCCCAGCCGTTCTTCCTCACTTACGCCGGACCCGCGCCGTGATCGAGCTCGACGGGGTCGAGAAATCCTTCGGGTCCGTGTCCGCGCTCCAGGGCGTGAGCTTCCGGGCCGAGAACGGGAGGATCACGGGGCTTCTCGGGCCGAACGGCGCGGGGAAGACCACCGCGCTGCGCATCCTCTATACCGTCCTCCAGCAGGACCGCGGGAGCGCCCGGGTCGACGGATTCGACACCCTCACCTCTCCCCGCGAAGTCCAGAAGCGAATCGGAGTCCTTCCCGACGCCCACGGGCTCTATCCGCGTCTGACCTCGCGCGAGAACGTGCGCTACTTCGGCCGTCTCCACGGCCTTCGCGGGGAAACGCTGGAAGGAGAAATCGAGGGCCTCTTCCGCCTTCTCGACATGGAGGACATCGCCGACCGGAGGACCGAGGGATTCTCCACCGGGCAGAGGGTAAAGGTGGCGATCGCGAGAGCGCTGGTGCAGCGGCCGAAAAACGTCCTCTTCGACGAGCCGACGAGCGGTCTCGACGTTCCTTCGACCCGGGCGATGCGCGACTTCATTCGCCGGCTGCGAGACGACGGCGCCGCGGTGCTCTTTTCGAGCCACATCATGCAGGAGGTCACGGCCCTCTGCGACAACATCGTGGTGATGTCTCGCGGGAAGATCGTCGCCAGCGGAAGCCCGGACGAGCTGCGGCGGATGACGGGAAGAGACACAATCGAGGACGCCTTCGTCGCCGCCATCGGCTCCGAGGAGGGTCTCCTATGAGCTTTTTCTCATGGCGAGGCGCCGGCATCGTCTTCGGGAAGGAGGTCGTCGACAATCTTCGCGACCGGAGAACGCTCCTCGCCGCGCTCCTCTACCCTTTCCTCGGCCCGGGACTGATCCTGCTCATGATCTTCGCCATCGGCCGGCTCTCGAAGGACGCCGAGCGCCCCCTGAAGCTTCCCGTGGAGGGAGCGGAGCGGGCGCCGAGCCTCGTCTCGTTCCTCGAGCAGAACCGCGTCGAGATCGAGCCCGCGCCCGAGGACTCCGAGGCCGCGGTCCGAAGCGGCGACAAGATGCTGGTGCTGGTAATTCCCGAGGAGTTCGCTGACCAGTTCCGCGCGGGACATCCCGCGGTGGTGAAACTGATCTTCGACCCGTCCCGCAACGAGGCGTTCTCCTCGATCCAACGAGCTCAGGCCCTCCTCGGCGGATACGCGCACCAGATAGGCCAGCTCCGGCTCCAGTCGCGCGGAGTGGACCCCAGGGTGGTGGACGCGATCGCGATCGAGACCGTGGACCTCTCCACCCCGCAGAGCCAGGGCGCCCGGATGCTGGCGATGGCTCCCTACCTCATCATCATTTCTCTGTTCGTAGGCGGGATGTACCTCGCCATCGACTCGACCGCTGGCGAGCGCGAGCGCGGGTCGCTCGAGCCCCTGCTCATCAATCCCCTCGGCCGGACGGAGCTGGTGCTGGGAAAGGCGGCGGCGGTGCTCCTGTTCACTGTGGTGGCTCTCCTCGAGACCCTCATCGGCTTCGCCGTGATCCTGAACCTCGTGCCGCTCGAGCGGTTCCTGGGAGTCCAGATGAGCCTTCCGCCGCGGGCCCTGTTCTCGATTCTCCTGGTATGCGTGCCGTTGATGATATTCGTCGTCGCTCTCCAGCTGATGATCGCCAGCTACACCAAGAGCTTCAAGGAGGCCCAGAACTACATCTCGGGGATACTCCTCATCCCGGCGGTTCCGGCGTTGGTGATGGCGATCCTTCCCGTGAAGGAATCGCTGTGGCTCGCCCTGATTCCCACGGTAGGGCAGCAGCTCTTCATCAACCGGATCCTGCGCGCCGAAGAGGTGAGCTCCTCGCATCTCCTGATCTCCGCCGCAACGACTCTCGGGACGGGTGCTTTCCTTCTCGCTCTCGTGGTGCGCAGGTACTCCCGGGAGGCGATCCTGTTTCGCTAGCGTACGCGGGATCTCCTGGAAGATCGTGAGAGTCCGACAAAACGTCACCTCGTCGCGCCGTGGAGGACCCATAAACGACGGGAACTTCTGGTTCTGGTTCGGCGGAATCTGGCTCGCTGTCGGGCTGCCGTTCGTTTTGATCGGAAGCGGCGTGGGTTGGTACGAGCTGACGCTCGAAGAGCGCCTCGCTCGCGGCGGAGCGCCCGCGTCCGGAGTCGTTCTCGTGAAGAGTTGGAACGGCGGAAAGGATGAGCGGAGTCCCTCGTTTCGAGTCCAGTACCGATTCGAGACCGCGCGAGGGGAGACCGTTCGCGGGGAAGCGGTCGTATCGGAAGAAGCCTGGGAGTCGTATCACGAGCAGGAAGCGGTCTCGGTGACGTACCTTCCCGATTCCCCGAGGACCAGCCGTATTCCTGGAAGGGTGGTGCAGTGGCTGCTGCCCGCGATATTCGGCGCCCTGGGAGGTCTTCTGACCCTCCTGGGCGGCTTCGTCCTGCTCAAAGCCCGCGCGATGAGGAAGAGAGCGTCGTGAGCGCGGGCAAGGTCCCCTCGCCTCTCACCGGGCTGAAGCGGGAGATCGAGCTCTGGGTTGGCGTGGTGTTCCTCTTCGCCGGGCTCGCGCTCCTCGTGACCGGGCTCAACTCGGCCGCGACCGAGTGGCGCTTCGAGCGCGGTGCGACGCGCGTTCAGGCGACCGTGATCGACCGCGACTTCGTTCCCGCCGACCGAGACGAAAACCCAAAGACGGTGTACCGAGTCCGCTACCGCTACTCTACGCTCGAAGGCGAAGCACGAGAACGGGTCGAAGAGGTGTCGGTCGAGCGATGGGAAGCTCTTCCACCGGGTGCGGAGCTCGAGGTCGCTCTCCTTTCGGGCTTCGAGCCGCGGACGGAGGAGAAAACCCGGGCGACCTGGGGCGGAGTTCTCGCGCTCGTTGCTATGGGGACGCCTTTCACGCTGTTCGGCGTCTGGTTCGGCGTGCCGCGGATGAGGCGCGCCCTCTGTCTCATCTCGGCATACCGCTCCGGGGTCCTGGCCGCGGCAGAGGTGCTCGAGATCGTGGACTCGGGAATCCGGATCAACCGCGTTCCCATGGTGCGCATGCGTTTTCGGTTTCGCGACGCGAAGGGTGTTTCCCACGAAGGCGAGACCGGGCCGCTGTACCCCGAGGAAGCGGCGGCGCTGCAACCGGGGACTTGCGGCGCCGTGCGCTACGACGCTTCCGCTCCCGACGCGAGCGTCTGGGTCGGTCGAGAGGAGGATCCGCGATGAGAGCCCTCCTGGGAAGACTGCGCGCCGTCGCCGTGGCGCTCGTCCTCGTCTTCGTTGCGGCGGTGCTCGCGGAGTTGATCCCGGGCGGGGCGCGTTTCGAGGCCTGGATTCATCGATACGAGACTCGATTGCTGGTGGTTCACGGCGCGGCGGCCTTCGCCGGGCTCCTGTTTCTCTTGGGATCGGTCCTATCGCTCCTCATGGACCAAGGCTCGGCGCGCGGACGCGGCCGGGTGGAAGGACACGACAAGTTCTCCTTCTCGGAGCTGAAGAGTGCACTTTCGAGCGGAGCGGTCGTACGCGTTTCCCTTTGGCGGCGCCGGCTTTGTGCGATCGCGGGCGCGACGCTCATGGTCCTCGGAGTCTTTGGCGTCGTCATCGTCCTCGCCCCGATGCCCGTGAAGCTCGTCGCCGCCGCCGCCCTCGCGTACGCCGTCACCCGGTCGGTCTGGGCGTTTCTGACCGCACCGGTTTCCCGCGAGGCTTGACGCGCCTCTTCCCGGCGAGCTAGCGTACGCGTCATGATCGACCCGCAGCTACTCGAGATTCTCTGCTGTCCCGAGACCAAACAGCCGGTCGCTCTCGTCGAGGGCGAGGTCATCGATCGCGTGAACGCGGCGATCCAATCGCGAACGGTCAAGAACCGCGGGGGAAAGACGGTGGAAGAGAAGATCGACGGAGGCCTCCTCCGCGAGGACCGGAAGTACCTCTACCCCATTCGCGAGTCGATCCCCATCATGCTCGAAGACGAGGCCATTCCCTTCGAGGAGCTCGACCGCAAGGAACGCGAAACGGATCAACATAGTAGCCTCCATCTTAGGCGCACCGTTTGCGAAGAGTTGTAGACGATTTTCACCTCCGACGATACTCGCCTTGCGGCACATGTGAATCACCAATCTTCCCCGCTGAACTCGCGGCGCGCCAACGTACTGCC
>DAISKN010000008.1:0-25340 GCA_036820975.1 Acidobacteriota bacterium
CCGGGGGCTCGCCTACGACGCGATCCACGCGGGCGAGCTCCAGCTCGACCCGGAGCTCGTGGGATTCGACCCCTTCGTGAAGCTCGTGGACTTCCTCGTGCTGCGCGCCGGCGCCCTGGCGGCGCGCCACTGACGCCCGGCGCCTGCTCGACGGGCTACTCTTTCGCGAGCAGGAGCAGAATTCCCATCACTACGAAGGCGACGCCCGCGGCGCGGTGAATCCACACCGGCGGAATCGCCCGAGTCAAGGCCTCTCCGACGAGTACGGCGAGCCCGCTCGTCGCGATCAACGCGACCGACGCGCCGGCGAACACCATCAGCCGTGACTTGCCGGAGGCGGCCAGGCTGAGGGTCGCGAGCTGAGTCTTGTCCCCGAGCTCCGCGAGGAAGACGAGAGCGAAGGTGGAAAGGAGCAGCTTCAGATCCATATGTTACCTGCTATTGGCCGGCGTCGTCGGTGCCGTGCTCTATCTGGCGCTGGTAGGCGGCACTGTCGAAGTGTCCCCGCGACTCGGCGACGAGTCCGTCGCTGCCCAGCTGCCATACCTCGAATCCGCTGATACGCACGAGGTGACCTGTCCCGCCCGGACCGGTGTTGGTACCGACAAGCGTCCAGCGGTAGACGGCTCGGTCCCCGTGAACGAGCAGGTCGTCCAGGAGCACCTTCAGGTCGGGGAAGGCGGTCATGAATCCCTGCGCGGAGGCGGCGATGGCGTCGCGCCCTACCGCGGGTGCGCCGGCATTGACCGTGAGCGACCCGTTTGGTTGAAAGAAGGCCGCGACGCGGGCTGCGTCCTGGCTGCACCACGCGGCGGTATAACGCTCGGCGAAGGCCCGGATCGCCTCCGGCCCGGGACACGAGCTCGGTGGATCGCTCACCTGTGCCAGCAGACCAGCGACGTCAATCCGAGCCTCATCGGACTCGATCTCGCCCACCGCATTGAATCCGAAGAGATCCGCCCCCACGACCCGTACCGCTCGACCGCTCGGTGGAATTCCGAAGTCGCCGAGGTGGGTGCCTTCCAATACCCACTCCACGACGACGGAGCGAGGCTCGACGGCGAGCAGGCGCGTCGTGGTGAGGGAGGCATCCGGAAACGCCGAGAAGAAGCGCCTCAAGCGCTCGGCCAGGTTGTCTCTACCCGAGACCGACGTCCCATCGCCGCGGCTCCAGGTTACGGCGGCGGCAAGATGCTCCACGGCGCGCTCGACATCTCGGTCGGTGAGGGCCGCAAGGAGGCTCCGGACACGGGCGATTCGATCTGAAGGACTCGTCATCTGGTCTCTCTCCCGGTCCGTCGGGCCGGAAGGAGCAGCCGAGTATACCGGCGACGGCGGCGGGATGGGAAAGACAGTGTCCGAGATAACGGATCGATGGCGTCGGGGACGCTACAATTGCTTCGATGGGCTCGCAGGAGTTCGGCATTGACCGGCGCGGTTTTCTCCGAATCGGCCTCGGCGGCATCGCGGGGCTCGGGATGCAAAACAGGCTCCCGATGCCCGTCCCGCGGGTGAACGGCGGGATCAACCTCCAGCCCCTCCGGCGTCTCGACCCCGGCGCGGGTTTCGCGCCTCCGCTCATCCTGCCGGAGCTCGTGGACGCCCAGTTGAGGGCGCTCTACGAGCTCGGGTTCCAGCAGATACGCGTCACCCTTTCGTTCGATCGGTTCGGTCCCGACTTCGTCGCCGCGATTCCCTACGTTCGCGCGGCGAGAGCCCTGGGCATGGACGTTCTCGGCGTAATCAGCCAGTTCACCGGCTACGATCTCGTCCAGGCGATCGCGGACCCCGCGACCCGGGACGAGGTGCTTGAGACCTACCTCCGGATCTTCGGCGACGAGGTACCCGTGGCCTCCCCCGCCATCTCCGCTCTCGGCGCTTTCGCGCTGCAGATTCTGAACGAGCCGACTCACTTTCTCGGCATCGCGCCCGACGCTTACGTCCGCGACTTTCTGCGGCCGGCCTACTATCACCTGAAGGAGGACGACCCGGCGATAACCATCGTCTCCGCGGCCGCAATCGGAAGCGCGACGGGACTTCTGCAGACGCGAGAGATGATCGAGGCCGGGCTCGAGCTGTACTGCGACCGTGTGGCCTTCCATCTGTACAGCACGGAGTTTCTCGCCGAAGTGGCGGTGCTCGCCGCGAAGCCGGTCTGGATCACGGAGTCCGGCGCGCGCGGAGCCGCGAATCACCGCGAATGGATGATCACGGAGTTCGAGCGCATCCGTAGGGAGGTTCCGGCGACGGAGCGGATCTTCTGGTTCGACCTGTTCGACCTCGGATCCGAGGGGTTCCGCCTGATCGATCTCATACCCACGCTCGCAGGCTTCGAAACCGTTTCGGAATCCGCCGCCGCTCTCGCTTGGCTCCGCTCGCGGGTCGAGGAAGCCATGGCGGGCGCTCCCGCGATTCCCTATCGCGAGCTCGTTCCCGACGTCACCCTCTACTTTCCCACGGACGAGGATTTCCGGATCCTCGACGCCACGTCGTTCGGTCCCGCGCCTTGGCGCTCCTGAAAGCGTCCCTGCTCGCGATCCTCGCCGGGGCCGGGAGCGAGGAGCCGGAGTACCCGCTCGGTCCGCTCCGCCTTCCACCGATCGCGGAGGAGGCGACGCCTTTCAGAATCGCCGATCTGCGCTATGCATTCACCGAGGGCACCGACGACGGCGGAACCCTCTCGAGCTTCGAGACCCGCGTTCGGGCGGGGGGGAGGCTCTTCGCAGGCGGAGAGGTCATCGGCGACCGCATCGGGCTTTTCGTCGACACTCAGCGAATCGAATTGGGGGCCTCCGAGGAGAACGGAGACTACGAGCTCGAGGGCTCGTTCCGCGCCCCGTGGTTCGTTCTCGGCGCCCGCGCTTTCCACGAGGAGGGCGAGTGGGCGTTCGCCGCGTCGGCCTCCGTGCGATTCTCGAACGACCTGGAGCTTCTGGTCTCCAATTCCCAGGACCTGGACGAGAGCGCTTTCACGCCGTCGCCGGTTTCGGATTTCGCGGAGAGCGGAATCCTTCCTCCCATCGGGCCGCCGAGCCGCGAGCTCCGGGCAACGTCGGTAGGGCTGCTCTACCAGCGCGAGAACCACCTCGAGGCCCTGGCCGAGGTCCGCGCCTCGCGCGTGCGCACCGAGGCCGGATTCGATCTCGACGTCGAGCGCTACCGGCTGGCGACGCTCTGGAGTCCCGAGCGCTTCCAGATCGACGGCGGGCTCTCCTACGAGAAAACGTCGGGGAGGCTCGCCGGGCGGGAGCTCACCGCGACTCTTGGAATCGACGCGGAAGTCAACTCCCATATCCTGGCACGCGCTTCGACGCTGCAGAGATGGGAGCCAGGGGTCTTGAGGTTCGAGGAAGATTACCGCTTCGGGGCCACATTCTTCGGAAGACGCCATCGCTTCGCGCGCCGAAGCGAGGCTTCCGCTCGCGTCCTCGAGCTCCAGAGGAAGGCGAACGCCCTCGGTTACAACGAGAGGCGGGTGTACGACGTCGAGGGCCTTCGCCGCTTTCGCGAGCGCCTCGGGATCTCCCCTGCCCGGCTCGAGCTGAAAGACGCGCTCGACGAGCTCTACCGGGCTCAGGTTCGGGACCGGAACGTTCCCCAGCTCGGCTTCGAGGTCGAGCTCGGCGAGAACTCCATCCTCACGGTGGAGCGCCGGGGCTACAGGGCGTTCGTCGGCTTTCCCTGGCCGCTGCGCTTGCCGTTCCTGCCGGGCGAGGAGGCCGTCGATTTCCTCCAGGCCGACTTCATCGTCCGCCACGAGGACCACGCGGGCGGCGTTCGCGCGGTCTCGAGGGAGGTGAGCTTGACGGCGTTCCTGAACCGGGAAATGAGCCTCTTCTTCCGCTGGCAGGACCCCGGCGTCGCGGTCGAAGCGGTCATACTCGAACGGAGCCTCCCCTCGCGTTTCACCGCGGGTTTCGAGTACGCGATGGGGCGCTAGCCGGCGCTCAGCTCCGCGATCTCCGCGACCGCCCGGTGCGCCTGGTCGATCGCGCAGTCCACGTAGGCCTCGCCGCCGGCGTCGGAGTTCGCGATCGTCGCCCGCCCGAAAGGCTTTCGCCCGAGAATGCAGGGCTTGTCGCTCCCGGTCCAGTCGGGCTCGCCGAGATAGGCGTACTCGTAGGCGTAGCCGTGAGGCCACCGGTTCACGGTGATCGCCTCGATGTCGCGCGCGGGGTCGAAGCCTCCGGCGCCGAGAATCCGCCCGAGCTGATCGCGGATGTTCCGCTCGAACGTCTCGAACGTCGTCGACAGGAGCTCGTAGCGTCCCGCCTGGAACTGCTCCTTCGGCGGGAGACCGGGGCTCGCCGGAGTCCGCGTGAGGTGGAGGACCATCGGCTCCTCGGGAGAACGGGGGCACCGATACGAGCCGAGGCTCACCGGAAAGTCCAGGGACACGCTGGCGAAATAGCTTCCCGGGCAGGAGACGGAGCTCACGCCCAGCTTCTGGAACGACGTCCAGTTCTTGACGCAGACGTTCGTGTAGGTGAGCGGCACCTTGACCGCGTACGAGAGGGCTTTTTTCTGAGCCTCGGGGATCTCCGGGCAGAGATACGGAATGACGGAGTTCCAGCAGGCGAGGACGACGTGGCGCGCGCGGACCCGCCGGGCCGCGCCGTCGCGCACGTAGGTGACCTCGACCTCTTTCGCGGTCTCTGGCGCTCCCCGGTGAAGGACTCGGACGACGGTGCTCGAGAGACGGATTCGGACGTTCGATGCCGCGTCGTCCAGCTTCCCGTAGTCGAACCTCGCATCGACCACGTCGTCCATGGTGCTGCCGGGTGCGGCGGCGGGAACGAGAGAGCGAACCAGGAGCCGCGGGATCGAGGCGTTGCCGTCGGGGAAATGGTAGATGTAGGGGTCGTCCTTCGTTCCCGGCTTCGCCTCACCTCCCATACGTCCCGAAAGGCCCCGCTCCAGGCCCAGCCCCTCGAACCCGGGATACTCGAGCCGGAACGCGCGGAGAGCGGGGACGCCGTCGATGCCGATGCCGAAGAGTCCGTTGCTCCGGCGATAGAGATACGTCAGGACCAACGGATCGACTTTCACGTAGTCCCTCAGGTACGCCAGGTAGCTGAGCGCGTTCAGGCGGGCGAGCTTTTCGGAAGCGGGCAAACCCGCCATGTAGTCCGTCGTCCTGTCTTCGTGAAGGCGCACCAGGTCTCTTCGGGCAGGTTCGGGAAGGGGGATTTTCGAGGCGTATTCGGTCCATGACGAATCGCCCCTCCTTATTAACAGATCCACTCCGAACGTCTCGCGGTCGAAGAACTCCGCCCGGCCGAGGCCGAGGCCGCGGTAGAGGCTCCCGTCGAACGCGGTGTCGAACCGGGCGAGGTCGACACCGAGCTCTTTCAGGAGGCCCATGGACTCCGGGCTGAAGCCTGAAGGGGTGTCGATGGACTGGCTTCCCCCGTACCCGATGAGGAGCCGCTTTCCGCTCTGGAACTCGTTTCGCTTCGCGTGGCCTCCGAAGTCGTCGTGGTTGTCGAGAACCAGAATCCGCGCGCCGGACCCCGCCTGTTTGCGGAAGAAGTAGGCGGCCGCGAGTCCGCTGATTCCTCCACCGACGACGGCGAGGTCATAGCTCTCTCCGGTCTCCGCCTCCGGACCGAGCTCGTTCCAGCTCTTGCCCTCGCGCATCCCGTGAGCGACTTCCCACGAGCCGTCGTGGCTCCCGCGGAGGCCAGTGAGCGCCGGCGGATAGTGCGACGAGCCGCCCTCGAGCCCGAACACCCGCATCGGGGAGGCGGAGAAGAGCGAGCCGCTGATGGCGACCCCGACGCCGTTCAAGAAATCCCGCCGGGTGATGTCCCGTTTCATGGTGTTCCTCCCGAGCGCGCCATCCTATCGCGAATCCCGTACAATCTCGCCCCATGAGTCGAATCAACTCGCGGCTCGGGCTCATGATGTTTCTCGAGTTCTTCATCTGGGGCGCGTGGTACGTCACCGTGGGGAACTACATGACCCGAATCGGACTGACCCCCGTCATCTACTGGGCCTACACCGTGAGCCCGATCGCAGCCGTCGTGTCGCCCTTCTTTCTGGGAATGGTGGCCGACCGGTTCTTCGCCACCGAGAAAGTACTCGCCGTTCTCCACTTGCTCGGAGGGCTTGCGATCCTGGCCGCGCCCTCTGCCGCCGATTCGGCGGTTTTCTTCATCCTGCTCCTGCTCCTTCACGTGCTGTTCTACATGCCCACCCTCGGGCTCACGAACTCGCTCGCGTTCCATCACATCCAGGACCAGGAGAAGACGTTTCCCCGTATTCGCGTTTTCGGCACCCTCGGCTGGATAGCGGCGAACGTGCTGGTAAGCGCCGTCCTCGGGGCCGACGCGACCCCGATTCCCCTCTACATCGCCGGCGCCGCGTCGATTCTCATGGCGGTCTACTCCCTCACGCTTCCTCACACTCCGCCGCCGGCGGCGGGAACGAGACCGACCTTCCGCGCCATCGCGGGCCTCGACGCGCTCTCGAAGCTCTCGAGCCGTCCGTTCCAGATCTTCATCTGGAGCTCGCTCCTCATCTGCATCCCGCTGTCGGCCTACTACGCCTACGCCCCGGTCTACGTGAGCGCCGCGGGTTTCGAGAGCCCCGCGTTCCAGATGTCCTTCGGCCAGATGTCCGAGGTCCTGTTCATGGTCGCGATGCCTCTCTTCTTCGCGCGCCTCGGAGTCAAATGGATGCTGGTCACGGGAATGGCCGCCTGGGTCCTCCGCTACTTCCTGTTCGCGTCGGCCGCGACCGGGGGAAGTCATACGCTCGTTCTTCTCGGGATCCTGCTCCACGGGATTTGCTACGACTTCTTCTTCGTGACGGGACAGGTCTACGTCGACAAGAAATCGACGGACGACATCAGGGGACAGGCCCAGGGGTTCCTGGTGCTCGTCACCTACGGCGTGGGAATGCTCCTCGGGGCGCAGGTATCGGGGTGGGTCTTCAACGCGCTCGTTCCCGATCCCGGCGTCCTCGCCTCGTGGCAGAGGTTCTGGCTCCTACCCGGTGCCTTCGCACTCGCGGTGCTGTTCTTTTTCGCCTCGAGCTTCCCTAGGGTGAACAGGGTAGAGGAAGTCACCTAGAAGTTTCGTTCGTGCTCTCCGATAGTAAGAATTACCGTGAGTTTTTCGCGGCCAACCCCGGAAACTGCGGCGGAGGCGCCTGAGGACGTGGCACGGAAAGTGCCTATGGAGATTCCACGCGCCGCAAACCAACCATGGGAGGTTCCGAACATGCCCCGAATCACGATGCTTCTCGGTATCGTCACACTGGCCACCGCGGCCGCGGTTCTGGCTCAGCAGGCTCAGCCCAAACCCGAGCCTGTGCCGGAGCCGATGTCGAAGGAGAAGACCTTCTCCGGCGAAGTCGCTCTCGTCGACAGGACCGCAGGGACGCTTGCGGTGAAGGAGCTGAAGCCCGATGCCCCGGAGAAGTCGATGATCTTCACCGTGGACGAAGATACCAAGATTGCCGCCAAGCCGGGGGAGTCCGGTAGGGCGTTGAAGCTCGAGGATCTCGAAGCCGGCGACCGGGTGATGGTGCGATACACCGCCTCGGCGGGAAAGAACATCGCCGAGTCCATCGAGGTCTTGACGCCAGCTTCGACCTCCAACTGAGGTCCCGCTGACCCGGCGTGGCCGCGCTGCGGCCACGCCCTTTTTTTTTGCCGTCTCGCGATTTGGATCGGTTGCCGCTCCGGGAATACGATGCCCCTTCCAAGGAAGGATTCAATGAAGACTTCAAGCCTGTTCCGGATGAGTTGCCTCCTGGGCACAGTCGTGGCCGCTTGCGGCTCCGGCGACGTCCCCACGGAGGAACCCGCTGCGCCGGACGCCGCCCAGAAGATAGAAGAAATCGAGCCGGCGCCGGAGCCCGAGCCTCTCCCGGCGGGGCTCGCCCCGTTCGTCGAGCCCTGGACGGGGGACCTCGACGGCATGGTGGAGCGGCGTATCGTGCGCATTCTCACCGTGCACAGCCCGGTGCAATACTTCGTCGACCGCGGCCGGGAGCTCGGAATCACCTATGAGTCCGGGGAGGCATTCGAGACCTACTTGAACGAGAAGCTCGGCACGGGCCACGTGAAAGTCCATGTGATCGTCATGCCCGTCGGCCGCGACGAGCTCATCCCCCGCCTCCTGTCAGGCCAGGGAGACATCGCCGCGGCGACTCTGACCATCACCCCGGAGCGCTCACAGCAGGTCGACTTCTCCGATCCCGTCGCCACGGGAATCTCCGAGATCCTGGTCACCGGCCCCGGCGGACCCGCCGTCGCGGGCATCGAGGATCTCTCGGGCAAACAAGTTCACGTCCGCGCTTCCAGCAGCTACGCCGAGCATCTGAGGTCGTTGAACGAGCGCTTCGCCGCCGAGGGCAAGGCCCCGGTTCAGGTAGTGCCCGCGGACGAGATCCTCGAGGACGGGGATCTGCTCGAGATGGTCGCCGCCGGGCTCATTCCCGCGACGATCGCGGACAACTTCATGGTCGATCTCTGGGTCCAGGTGTTCCCCGCGCTGAAGCCGCACCCCGACGTCACGGTCGCGACCGGGGGGGACATCGGCTGGGCCTTCCGCAAGGGAAGCCCGAAGCTCGCCGAGGCGGTGAACGCTTTCACGGCGAAAGAGAAGCAAGGGACGCTCGCGGGGAACGTCCGCATCAACAAGTACCTGAAGAGCACCAAGTGGGTGAAGAACGCGAGAAGCGAGGAAGATATCGCGCGATTCCGGTCGATGGTCGAGCTCTTCCAGAAATACTCGTCGCAGTACGATTTCGACTGGCTCCTCATGGCGGCCCAGGGGTACCAGGAGTCCGGTCTCGACCAGTCGAAGCGAAGCCAGGTCGGGGCCATCGGCGTCATGCAGGTGATGCCAGAGACGGCGAGAGACAAAGCCGTCAACATCCCCGACATCGAGAAGCTCGAGAGCAACATCCACGCGGGCATCAAGTACAACCGATGGGTGGTCGACAACTTCTACAACGACGAAGGGATGCGGCCCCTGGACCGCCAGCTCTTCGCGTTCGCGTCGTACAACGCCGGTCCCGGACGGATCTCGCGACTGCGAAAAGAAGCCGAGGAGCAGGGCCTCGACCCGAACCGCTGGTTCAATCACGTGGAGCTCGTCGCCGCAAAGCGCATCGGACGAGAAACGGTTCAGTACGTCGCCAACATCTACAAGTACTACCTTGCCTACCAGATGGTGATTCAGCAGGGCGAGCTGCTGAAGGAAGCCAAGGGGACGAGCCGAGGCGGTTAGCCCGGACCTACCGGGAGCGGCCCTCGCGGGGCAGGTCCGGGATCCGCGGGGGCGCCGGAAGACCGGGAGCCGGCTCGAGAGCCAGGATTCGTTCGTTGAGCTCCCGCAGTCGGTCTTCCATAGAGCTACGATCGTCTCGCGAGGTCCCCGCTTTCTCGCGGGAGATGGCCTTCGATTCGATCTCGCTTCGTTCGAGCTCCGCCCATAGTCGGTCGCGTTCTCCCTCGAGGGCGGCGGCGCGTTCGAGCGCTTCCGTGAGCCGTTCCTCGACGGTCTCCCAGTTCGCCTGGAGCCTGGCCAATCGGCTGCGATACGACGCGACGATTCGACGGGTACGACGGCCCCAGACGAGCCAACCGGCGAGAACTCCAGCGGCGGCCGCGAAAGACAGGCACAGCCAGATCTCTGCAAAAGCGTAAGTCAAGCAGTGGCCTCCTCGGCGACGCGGAGTTCGGCCACCACGGCGCCGTCGTCCCGTTGCCCATCAAGCTTTTCCGGCAATCGCGCGGTGTGATAGAGGACGCAGAAGAAAGCCAGGAGGCTGACCAGGATCGCGAGCGCCAGAAAAACGAGGAGCCCATACCCGGGCCAAGCTTCCTCGGGAGCGCTCTCTCGCCCCGCGTTCCCGCCGTTCATGCCGTCAATGTGCGCAACCATGGGTAAACTTTGTTGGAGCGATTCGGCAGCTACGCGAATTTCAATACCTCCGCCGTGAACTGTTCTCTGTTGCCCCACGCGTACGCGTTGTTCGAGAAAAGAGGCTCCGTTCCCAACCAAGGTTCTCGGCCAGTCGCCTCTCCCAACGTCGGCGCATCGGGACACCCGCACCGAATCGCTCCGAAACCGATTATCCGCGCTGCTCCTCGAGCGGCCAATACGGTCTCTTCCCTGTGGGGTAGAACCCCCGGAGACTCCCGGCGATCGCCGCGGCCACGCTCACCGTGTTAACCTTCCCGCAGGCATTGGAAAACGTGCGAATCCTGGCCCGCGCTTCATCGCTCGTTCTGTCTCTGGCGCTGCCCGCCGCGGGACTTGCGTCACAGCCACCGCACCTCCTGACCTCGGACGACCTCGCGTCGTTCGAATCGCCCGAGCCCGACCACAGAATTCCCTACGGCGACGACCCTCTGCAGTTCGGCGAGCTCCGGCTCCCCGAGGGCCCGGGACCTCATCCGGTCGCCATCCTCGTTCACGGCGGCTGCTGGCTCTCGGAGTACGACATCACGCACCTCCGAAGTCTCGCGGCGGCGGTGACCGAATCCGGAATCGCGACATGGGCCCTGGAGTACCGCAGGGTCGGAAACCCGGGAGGAGGCTGGCCCGGAACGTTTCAAGACGTCGCTCGAGGGACGGACCACCTTCGCGTACTGGCAAAATCCTACCCTCTGGACCTCGAGCGCGTCCTCGCCATGGGCCATTCCGCCGGGGGGCATCTCGCGCTCTGGCTGGCGGCGCGATCCAAGCTGATGGAACGAGATCCGTTCCGTGCGGAGCAGCCGGTGCTGCCCGGCGCCGTGCTCGCTCTCGCCCCGGCGCCGGATCTCGCTTATCTTCACGGACAAGACGTTTGCGGCAGCGTGGTCGAACAACTTCTCGGCGGATCCCCGGAGTCCCAGCCCGAACGATACGCTATGGGCTCCCCGATGAGCCTGGTCCCCCTCGGTGTTCCGCAGATTCTCGTCCTCGGCCGCCACGACGACAGCTGGATGCCGGTGGGCCGCCGTTACTTCGAAAGGGCGAAAGCGTCGGGCGACGACGTGCGTTTCCTCGAGGCGCCCGAGTCCGGCCACTTCGAGATGATCGATCCCCGCTCTACGACGTGGCCGCTCGTGAGAGACGCGATGCGGGACCTTCTGAAGCGGCTGGAGCGTCGATAGCAGGTGCTCGGATAGGAACTAGTCGTTCGGGGGTGGGGCCCCGCGGCGCTGATGCACTCTGGAGAGACCGTTCCGCCGGATTGACTCACATCCAGACTTCCTCTTCCTCCGGGTTCGATTCCCGGACGAGGTCCATCGGGATGGCTGAGGTCCGCTCGCCGTCCACCGCGACGCTGAGGGCCGGCCCCTGAAAGCCGCGCCTTCGAGCGACGATCGTATAGGCTCCCTTCGGCAACTTCAGCTCGACCCGGCCCCGCGCGTCGGTGGTGGCGTGATAGATGCCCATGAATACGCCGACGCCCTCGAGCGGAGCGCCGGCATCGCGTTCCTTCACCTCGACCACCACGGTGTGCTCGGGCGGCCCGGCGGTTCGGAAGCTGAAGGGGGACGACGCGCTTTCGTGCGGTAATGTCAACCCGTCTCCGGAGAACGAGCCGCTCCAGTGGAACACTCGCTCCGTGTTCGTTTCCGGCAGGCTCAGCTCCGCCACGTACAGCCCGCTCGTTCCCGGCCAACGCGCTTCGCCGAGTCTCCCTTCGGCAAGGCTGGAGCCCGCTTCATCAATAACCCGGACGACCTGCCCCGTAAGGCGGCATCCCGCCGAGCACTTGACGCCAACCTTCACGGTGATGGTTTTATGAACGACCACCGGCGCCGGAGCGCCCCACACGGCCACGCTCGTTCTGTGCGGCTTCGTCCGGAAGCGGAGGGAAAGAGAGCTCGGTTCGTGGCGCGTCTCGCGACTGTCGGCATTTCCGAACGCGATGACCCAGGAGTGCTCACCGACCTCCTGCGGCGCGGCCACGACGAACTCTTCCGTCGAGCTCCCCGTCTCGTCGTGGCGCGCGAGCTCGACCACGGCGCGCTCGCCATCCGGCGCGATGACTCTCACCAGACCGTGTCTCAGATCACAGCCGGAATGACACGATACGTTGACCGCCAGCTTCAAGTCCGCGCCGCAATCGACCTCCGGCGGAGTGCCGCAGCTGATTTCCAGCCTCGTGAGGTGGGGCTCCAGCGGTCTTCGCCTCACGCCTCACCTCCGTTCAGTGCGGCATGTCTTCCAGCGATGCGGCCAAACACGAGGCTCCGGCCCAGACCGTGCTGGTTGAATCCCCCTTGGCACTCGCCCGCGCAATAGAGCCCGGGTATGACCTGGCCTTGAAGGTCCATGACCTGAGCCGAGGTATTCGTTCTCAGTCCCGTATACGAATCGTGAATCAGCGGCGTCGACCACGCCGCGTAAAAAGGAGGCGTTTGGATCTTGAAGAACGGGGCGGGCTTTCCGAAGTCCGCGTCGGCCCCGGCATCCACGAACGCGTTGTACCGGGCGACGGTGTCCTGCAGTGCGGCGGCCGGCACGGGTTCGAGCTGAAAAGGATTGGCGATGCTCTCGGCGAGCTCGGCAACCGTATCCGCGCTGAAGAAGTAGCCGTCGAGATCCACGTTCGGCGGCCTCGGATCCCACTCCTGCCGCTCCACCGCGTCCCGGTCGAAGATCGCCCAGATCGGCCCGCCGCCGTTCAACTTCGAGGACTCACCTCGATAGGCCATGGCGGCGGCGAGAAAATCGTAATCCGCAGCCGTCTCGTCGTAGAACCTGCGGCCCGCCTGGGTCACGAGAATCGCATTGGCCCAGTCGACTCCGGTGAGACCCGAGCCACCTATCCGATCGAAGATGGGGCTGTCCGCCGGCCAGTGGAGGCTGGCGTAGCCGTACTTGCATCCGATGTGAGCCGCTTTTCGAAGGCATCTCTCGGCTTCGTTGGTCTGATTGGACGTGCCCCACAGGGAAGCTCCGATGGCCATGGCGGCGATCTCTCCGTCGCCGCTCTTTCGGGAGTACGGATCGCCGGCTACGTTGTACTCCTCGGTCAGCCTCGCGTCGAACACTCTGCGAAGGTTCACGTTGTTGGAATGCCCGCCCGTCGCGACCAGAAGGCCTTTAGCCGCCCGGATGTTCAGCGTGCGACCTTCGTGGGTTACGGTGATTCCGATTACCCGGCCTGCCGACTCACGGACAATGCTCGTCATCTTGTGGCGCAGCAGGAACCGAGCCCCCTTCTTCCTGGCGCTGGCCTCGAGCGCGCGCACCAGCCCGGAGCCCCGCCGGGTCGGCACCGACGTGTAGATTTCGCTCTTGATCGGCCACTGCACCGTCGGCACTTGCCTCGGAACGGTGGACGCCATCTGCGGACCCATCATCCGATCGAGAAAATCGACGCCGTTCTCGACCAGCCACTCGAAGGTCGAGGCGTTCTCGTCGGCAAAAGCTCGGACCAGGTCCCGGTCGTTGTATCGTGCCAGCGGATGGTCGGGGCGTATCCAGTCCTGGAAGACCTTCTCCGCGGAGTCTTCGACCCCGTGCGCGCGCTGCTTGCTGTGTCCTCCGCCGAGATGGACCAACCCTCCGCTCACCATGCCGTGCCCGCCGATGTCGGAGTTCTCGTCGACCAGGATGACCGAGGCTCGATGCTCCAGCGCCGAAACGGCCGCGGCGAGACCCGCCACCCCGGCCCCGATGGTGACGAAGTCGGCCGAATGGTCCCACTGCCGATCGGTTTGAGCATGCGTCTGTGCCCGCGCCATCGTGGCGGTGCCGGCACCGACCGCGGCGCTCTTCTCGAGAAATTCTCGCCGGCTTACACCACGCCTGCGGCTCTCACCCATGTTCGCCTCCGTTATCGGTCGTCTGACGGCGCGGTACTGGCCCACGTCGCCCGGAGCTTCGCCCGGTCGACCTCACGGCCCCGGAGGTATACCTGGTCGATCCGGCGGGAGTTGGTGATCTCGTCGAGAGGGTTCGCGTTGAGCACGATGAAATCCGCGCTCTTGCCCACGGCGATCGTCCCCAGATCCTTCTCGAGACCGAGAATCTCGGCGCCATTCCTGGTTCCCGCCACGATCGCCTCTCCGGGTGTCATTCCCGCCGCAACCATGTTCTCGAGCTCCGTATGCGCGGTGAACCCGAGGAAGCGGTCGCCGCCCTGTCCTCCGCCGTCGCTGCCGATGCCTATCCTTACGCCGGCGTCATGGAGCCTCATGATGTCTCGAGACGTCTTTCCCCACTGCTGGTGCGCCCGTTCGCGCTCCTGCGGTGACGCGCTCGCGACGCGGTCGCGAAGCCGCTCGATCTGCGCTCTGGTCACCGTCTCGAGCAGGAAGGGGTCGGGAGGGTCGAGGTAAGGAGAGTAAATCGCGCGACGCCCGACCTGCGCGAGCAGGACTCCGGTGTGCGGGCGCTCCCGGAACAGCGCTACCAGCTCGTCGTCGACGTCGGCGATCATATGGCCGAACACGTCGACTCCGGCCCGCAGAAGGGCCTTGGCGTCTTCGAGCCCGGTGGCATGCACCAGCACGCGCATACCATTCTTGTGCGCCTCGTCGATGATCGCCTGGGAGAGGTTCGGCGCCAGCTTTTCGATGGTGCCCTCGCGGTCGTCGACCCACGTCTTTATGAGGGAGACCTTCCAATACGCCAGCTCCCGGACGTTGGCGCGGGCACCCTCTTCGGTCGTGACGGCGTAGGCCGCGTGTCGCATGTTGGTGGAGAGGATTTCGGCCGGAGGCGCCAGCCCGCGACCCGCGGTTAGGAACCGCGCCGCGTCGGGGTACTTGCCCGCGAGGATCTCGTCGCGCAGCTGAAACGGCATCACGCCGAAGTCCGATCCCATTGCCTGGCTGGCGGCGACACCGTGATAGGCGAAACGATACATGTGGTCCAGGATGTGCTCACGGGTGTAGTTCTGAGGTCCGCTGGTGAGGCCCTTCATGTACCCGATATGCGAGTGCGCGTCGATCAACGCCGGCATCACCGTCTTTCCCGACAGATCGATACGGACGGCATCCTCGGGAGCCTGGAGCTCGCCGGCCCGTCCAATCCGAACGAAGCGATCTCCTTCGACCACGAACGCCGCGTTCTCGATCGCCGGGCTGCCGTCGCCAGGAATGAGGCGAGCGCCTTGGAATACGGTCACGGTCTCGGCCACCGGTTCCGTCTGTCTCGGGGATGGAGCGGCCTGATTAGCGGTGACGACCAGCCACCACGCCGCCAGTATGCACCGTCGCACGTCTACCTCCTTGGCATGCGCGCAAGCCCGAGGCGGTGTCCTGGCGACAGGGTCCTCGTGCAGCCTACCCTGGCGCTCTCGGAGAACCTCGTGCAGCCTACCCTGGCGCTCTCGGAGAACATGGAGACGCGGTGGCGTCCTCGGCGGGAATCGCGCCGCAACGTCCGAAGAACCTACCCGCTAGTGACTCCGCTGTCAACCAACGGTGCTCTGGACTCTACGGAATCATAGGTGTCGACATCCAGCCGGGAGTGTCAGGGTATGAATCAACAGGCGGGATACGGTCCGGCGTATTTCACGTTGGCTCTCCCGATCAATCGGAGGAGTTCGGGGTTGACCTGGTCGTCACGGAGCCCGGCGGCTGGACCGGTATCACTCACCTTCACGTCTCTGCGACTTCTGCAGCCCAAGCTCGGAAAGCCCTCGTTGCGCTAGCTCGTACCTTCGAGCCGGTGGTTGACCGTGGTTCTCGCTGCAGCGTGCGAAACTGAACGAGCGCATAAACGGATCGAGCGGACGTGGCCTTTCCCTTCGTGGGCGCTGGAGCGACGACGAGAACGCATAGACTTCGTCGGGCGTCGTACTGGAACCATAGGCTTGGCCACGCCACTCATCCACGACGGGTTAGCCCGGTTAGTAGCCTCAAGGACCCGATGGAGCTAAACTGAAAGACAGCCATGAGCACCGAGCCAATTCTGTCGCAGTTTCGGGAGCTCGAATCGGACGAGAAGATTCGTCTGGTGCAGGAGCTTTGGGACGAGATCGCCGAAGAGGTCGCTCGTCGTCCGCTGACCGAGGCACAGCGACGCTTGCTGGACGAGCGGATTCTCGACGAGGAGCAGAACCCGCACGACTTCGAATCTTGGCCCAAAGCGAAGGACGACATTCTTCGGGACCTGTGATTTACGAGCTCGTCGTTCGCAGCCGCGCCAAGGCGGACATCCGACGAGCTGCCAAGTGGTACGAGAAACAGCGGAAGGGTCTCGGCGTTACCTTCGTTGCCGAGGTAGACAAAGCGATCGCCCAAATCGAAGCGAATCCCGAGCAGTTCCAGGTTATTTATCAGGATATCCGGCACGCGATCACGCATCGATTTCCATACGGTGTGTTTTACCGAATCAAGAAAAACACCATCGTGGTCTCTGCCCTCATTCATCTCCAACGATCCAACGTTCCCTGGAAGGGACAAGCCGCCAAACCAAAAGAACCGGGCTAACCCCGCGATGGAGCGGACGTGGCCTTTCCCTTCGCGTGACAATGGAGTCCAGATGAGAGCGCGGCGTCTCCGGGTAGCATGGTGCTGCCGCCACAGGCCACGCCGCTCATCGCGAGTGTGTTGGACGCCACGAAACTAGCGCCCGCGCGTTTCCGATGAGATGCCATACCGTGACCTTATGGTTGGTGGCCGTCAGTCTCTGGATCGCGTGCGGTGCCAAGCAGCCACCACGAGATACCTGTCGCGAAAGGCTTCTGGGAAAATACGAGGCGGTCTCGGAATCGGAGTGGACATTGTCCCTTGCGTTGCAAGCAGACGGCTCCGCCGAGCTCGTTCATACGGCATGGATTGCCGGACAGTCAGACGATGCGGAAGACAAGGTTCTGTCACCTTCCTGGAGCTGTAGTGGAGAAAGAGTTGTGGTCTTGATGGACGACGGGCCTGTAACGCTTGAGGCCTCCGATTCGCTAAGCTTTGCCGACTTCGGCGCTGACGGGAGTGGTCGCGGACTTAAGTCAGTGGAGTCTTCGTCGAAACTCCTACTTTTAGGTGTCAGTCTGTGGCGTTCGGAAGATCTGCGAGCAGTCCCGGAGATGCAGTAGGTACTCGCTGTGCCGTCCATCATGGCGTTGGAGTTGACGTGGCCCTCTTCGTCAGCGGCGGCGTAACAATGACCGACATCGACTTCGTGAGTATAGAGGTTTACTCACGGCTGGCCATCAACGGCGGTGTTTCGACTTCCGATGAGAGATCGAGGCTAGGGATGACTCCTATGCACGCGAATCTCTTCGCTGTCGTCGCTGCCTTCCTTGGGCTTGTTCCGCTCGAGTCGGCACCTCAGCCGAAGGAGCTGTCAGTCAAAGGAACGTATGTCCACCCCGCGACTGGCCGTGAGTTTCCCGAGCTGGTTGGCGAGTTTCGTAGATGGAGGGTAACCCAGTACGGGCCTGACGACATTTCCGTCGGCTACAACCTAGAGTCTCGAGTCCGTCGGGTTGCTGCGACGGTGTACGTCTACCCAGGGGCCAAGACTCCTTTCTCCGAAGAGCTTGGGGCGATCAAGGAGGGGCATTCCAGTTTCAAGCTTACCTTCGAGCAAGATGTAGTCCTGGAGAAAGGCCCGAACCGTCTAGAATGCCGGCTGGCCGGCGTGTCGTACAACGAGCGGTTTGCTAATCGTGACGGTACCGTTGGCTCTTATCTGCTGGTGTGCGACGAACCGCCATGGCGGGTGAAGTGGCGGGTCACATACCTGCCAATGTCTGATCCCGAGATTGTTGAAGTCGTGAGAACGCTGGCCGCGTCAGTCACCGTTCGTGATTAGCGTAGGAACCAATGGGAGTTGCGCGGAGGTCGAACTAGCGGTTCGGCACATAGAAGTGCGCTAGTTGTGCCATTCAACTTTGACCCGACGTTGCCTTCCCTTTGCGTGAAAATGGCCGGACCGACAATGGAGCCAACTACATTTGCTTGAACAACGGGAACGGCGGTTTCCACACCGACTTCATGGAAACTGTGGCGAATCCGGAGCTGAGGGCCTCGCCGAATTCCGGGACAAGCTCGCTATTCCGCCGGATGCGATCGCCCGATGGTGCTCGCGATCGACGAGCCCGCCGACGTTGATATCGGGGAGATCGTTGTTCGTCAAAAAAGCGCAGGCTTGACTCCACCTCCGACGTGGCCGCTCGGGAGAGACGCGATTGCAGGAGATTGTAAAACCGCTAGAGCGTCGATAGAACCGAGTCGGGCTCCTCGGCGGGGACTCCGTCCACGAGCCGCAGCGCCTGACTCGAGAGCGTCCCGAGGCGCTCGCCGGGAAGCACGAATCCCGTGAGATTGACGGGGTCGGCGGCCGAGACCTCGAGCGTCTCCCCCGCGCGCTCCTCGCGCCGGAGCGCGCGAAGGAGCTCGACGGCTTCGGGGAGCGCGAACTGCTCTCCGAGGTAGCCCGAGACGAACCGTCCGCCGCGGATCTCCCCTCTCGCCTCGAGTCTTCGATAGGCGAGCAGCAGATCGCGCCACGGCGGCGCGAGCGACTCCCTCGCCAGAAGGTCGCGGAAGACGACGCCCCACCGGGCGAGGAGCTGCCTCGCGAAGCGCTCGGCCGCGTTCTCCACCACGCGCGGGTCCCGCGCGAGGAGCGACCACCTTCCGCGCGACGCGCGGTGCCGCTCGCGGGTCATAAGGGAACGAAGCGCGTCGAAGCCGTCGGCGGTCACGTCGCCGTGGCCGACGAGCTCCCGGAGCGCGGCCTCAACGTCCTCTACCGACCTCTCGCTGTACCTCACGATCTCCGAAAGGAACGAGGCTCCCCGACGGTCGAGAACCGAACGCACGTCCTGTCCGCTTCGGGAAAGGGCCTCTTCCTGTCCGTCGTCCATCTCTCGGAGGGCGCCGAGCCAGTCGAAGACATCGCGGAAGAACAGCGCCACGGGAACGATTCGGCTCACGCGGGTCGAGGTCGCCTTCGAGAGCCTTCCCCAGGCGACCTCGCCGGATAAGCAAAGCTGGTCGAGGTACTCCGGCCGATAGTCGGCGAGGCGCGCGGGGAGAACGTGGCTCTCCCACGCCGCCGCCGGAACCTCGTAGCCCTGAAGCTGGTAGATCAGACGCGCAAGCCCCTCGACTCCGTGGAGCCGGGAGCTTCCCGCGAGGTGCTGCCACCGCAGAAGGAACCGCATGAAGTCGGCGGTCGAGACGGGCTCGATCTCGCGCCGCAGGCGGCCGAGCGTGAGGCGATGGATCCGGGCGAGGAGCCGCCTCTGGCACCATTCGATCTCATCCGACGTCTCCGCGGTGAAGCGGCCCCGAAGGACCTGGCCCTCGGCCTCGAGTCTCAAGAGCGCCGACTGGACCAGCCCGTCGCGGAGCCCGAGCTTCACGACGAAGAAGCTCGCCCGGCGCGGCCCCGTCGAATCGAGCCATCCGCGAACGATCGCGGTCGCCGCCTCTTCCTCGCTCTCGACGCTCACCCCGGAAACCGAGGCGAGCGCGGAGACGAGCTCCCCTTCCGGAAGCGCTTTCTCGACGAGCGCCCTTCGCTCCGCCGAGAGCCAGAACGACGATTCCCCGACGCGATAGCGCGCCGCACGCCGGTCGCGCGAGAGCTCCTCGAACCAGGGAGCCCATTCCACGGTCTCCGGAACCAGCACCAGGGTGAGGAGCGCGTCGTGAAGCTCGTCGGCGCTTCGAACCAGGGGCCAGGACTCTTCCTCCACGAGTCGGATCGCCGCGGGATCGAGGCGCCCGAGCTCGCTCGCGTCTCCCGCGTCCATCGTGCGCCGCAGCGCGACCGCCCGCGCGCGGCGCTCTTCGAGCGGCGCGTCGTCGAGAAACGCGTAGGGGTTGGCGTTCACGATCTCGTGGGAGAAGGGCGAGGGCACCACGCTCTCCTTCACCACGCAGCGGACCTCCCCGCTCTCGACGCCTTCGAGGATCGATTTCAATCCATCGAGATCCATCGCCTCGTGGAGGCAATCGGAGATGGTCTCCTTCACCAGAGGGTGGTCGGGAATCCGGATCGGTCCAGCGAGGTTCTCGGCGCAGGCCGCCTGGTCGGGAAAGACCGCAGCGAGGAGATCGTCCGCGCGCATCCTCTGGATGGGCGGCGGCACTTTCTTTCCGCCGCGGAAGCGGGGAATGGCGAGGGAGCGGCAGAGGTTCCAGCGCCAGCGCGCGGTGAACATCGGCGCCGCGAGAAGCGCCTGGGTGAGGACCGGCTCCACCGTCTCCGTCTTGACGAAGGCGGGAACGATCTCGAGCGGAAACGCGTGCTGTTCGCTCAGAGAGACGATGATCCCGTTGTCGGTCGCGGCCGCCTGGAGCTCGAGGTTGAACGAGCGGCAGAAGCGCTTGCGGAGCGCGAGGCCCCAGGCGCGGTTGATGCGAGAGCCGAACGGGGAGTGGAGGACGAGCTGCATTCCGCCGGATTCGTCGAAGAAGCGCTCGATGACGACCGTCGTGAACGAGGGAACGGCGCCGAGCGCGCGCTCGCCCGCCTCGACGTACTCGACGAGCTGGGAAGCTCCGCGGGGACAAAGACCCGCTCCCTCCGTCAGCCCGCGAAGACGCTCCTCGAGGCTCTCTCCCGAAGCGAGGGCCGCTCGTTCCCGAAGCTCCGAGACCTCGCGCGAAAGCTCGATGGTTCGTCCGGGGGCCTCTCCCCGCCAGAAGGGAACCGAGGGCGGCGCGCCCTTCGCATCCTCGACGCGCACTCTTCCGGACTCGACACGGCGGATTCGCCACGAGTGGGTGCCCAGGAGAAAGACGTCGCCGGCGAGGCTCTCGACGGCGAAGTCCTCGTCGAGGGTCCCCACGATCTTCTCTTCCGGCTCGGCCACGACGAAGTACGCCGCGTTCTCGGGAATCGCTCCTCCGGAGGTAATGGCGGTGAGCCGCGCGTTTCTCCTTCCGCGCAGGCGTCCGTTCACCCGATCCCGGTGAACGTAGGCGGCGCTCCGTCCCCGCGAAGAGGCGATGCCCTCGGAGAGCATGACCACGACGTCCTCGAAGTCGGAGCGGGAGAGGTTACGGTAGGGATAGGCGCGGAGAAACGCCTGGTACAGCTCTTCCTCTCCCCAATCGTCCGCCGCGACCGCGGCCACGATCTGCTGCGCCAGCACGTCGAGTGGAGCTCTGGGAATCTCCAGGGCGTCGAGCTCTCCTTCGCGGATTCCGTGAACCAGCGCCGCGCATTCCACCAGCTCATCCCGGGTGGTGGCGAAGAGGACTCCCTTGGGGGTCGCGGAGAGAAAATGCCCCGAGCGGCCCACACGCTGCAGGAGAACCGCGAGCGATCGCGGCGTTCCGATCTGGCAGACGAGGTCGATGGTCCCGACGTCGATCCCGAGCTCGAGAGAGGCGGTGGCGACGACGGCCTTGATCACCCCGCGCTTGAGCTCGTCTTCGGCCCGGAGCCGCAGCCCGCGGGAAAGGCTTCCGTGATGGGCGAGGATCGCCTTCTCCCCGAGCCTCTCCTCGAGATGGTGGGCCACGCGCTCCGAAAGCCGTCGGGTGTTGACGAAGACCAGCGTCGTCTTGTGAGAGGTGATCAGATCCGCGAGACGGTCGTAGATCTCGGCCCACATCTCGTTCGTGGCCACGGCTCCGATCTCGTCTTTCGGGACCACGACCGATAGCTCCATATCGCGGCGATGCCCGACCTGGACAACTTCCGCCTCGGGGCTCAGGTACCGCGCGACTTCCTCGACCGGCTTCACCGTGGCGGAAAGTCCGATTCGCTGGGGCCGCTTTCCGCCGGCCTCGGTCACGAGACGATCGAGCCGTTCGAGCGAGAGCGCGAGGTGGGCGCCGCGCTTGTCGTCCGCGAGCGCGTGGACTTCGTCCACGATCACCGTCTCGACGTTTCGCAGGAGCTCCCGGCTCTTCGCGGCAGTGAGGACGATGAAGAGCGACTCGGGCGTCGTGACCAGGATGTGCGGCGCCGAGCGGAGCATCTTCTGCCGGTCGGAGGCTGGCGTGTCCCCGGTCCGGACCGCGGTTCGGATCCCGGCAAGCGGGATGCCCCGGCTTTCCGCGAGCTCGCGAATCCCAGCGAGCGGAACGTCGAGGTTCTTGTGGATGTCGTTGCTGAGCGCCCGGAGAGGCGAGACGTAGACGACTCGAACCGATTGAGGGAGCTCCCCCTCGCTCGCGAGCTTCACCAGGCCGTCGATGGCGAGGAGGAACGCGGCCAGGGTCTTCCCCGAGCCGGTCGGAGCCGAGATCAGGACGTCGCGGCCCGAGGCGATGAGGGGCCAGCCCTGGAGCTGCGGTTCGGTCGCGCGCCCGAAGCGGTTCTCGAACCACTCGCCGACCAGGGGGTGGAAAAGCGTCACGGCCCCCTATTCTACGCCGGTCAGAACGTGACGAAGAACCCGGCGGTAGCGCTTCCCTTGGTCAGGAAGTCGGCTTCGATCTGCGCCAGGCAGCCTCCGGGAAGCGAACAGAGGAAGCCGCCCGAAGTCTGGAGGAAGGTCGGCCACACGCGCCCTTCCAATCGAATGCCGAACCGGGGCGAGACGTACGTCTTGACCCCGAGCCCCGATCCGATGGAGAAGCGCCATTCGCTCCCAACGCCCTCGACCTTCGGGTCGAACCGCGTCGCGCCGACGGTCAGCGCGAAGTACGGGCGGAATCGGCCCTCCCCGAACTCGACGGCGCCCCCGAGGTGGTAGTACTCGACGGCGAGGCCCACCCGGACCCGCCGTGGAAAGAACAGATCGCTGCTCTGAAAGTCGAGAGTGGTGTCCTGCCGGCCGTACAGCGCCTGGAGCGTGGCGTCAGGCCGCACGCGCAGGTCGACGATGACTCCGTAGGTCACATCGGGCTCGATCTCGAGCCGACCCGGGTGGGACTGGACGTTCCCCCCGAACTGAATTCCGCCGAACGGCGAGATCTCGACCCGGCGATCCTGGGCGTCGGCTCTTCCCGGGATGGCGAGAAGGCAACAGATTGCGAGATACTTGGCCGCACTCGAGGTTCTCATTGATGTCATTATCGACGATTTTCGCTTCGTTTCTGCTGGCGGGCTTCGCGTCGCCCCAGGGCTCGTCCGATCTGGACGCCATCGCCTCGTCGTCCTACCCCTCGAACGAGCCCGGCGCCGCGGTCCTGGTGATGAAGGACGGAGCCGTGCTCCTCCGAAAAGGATACGGGCTCGCCGATCTCGAGCTTGGAATCCCGATCGAGCCGGACATGGTATTCCGAATCGGCTCGGTGACGAAGCAGTTCACGGCGGCGGCGATTCTCCTCCTCGAGGAGGAGGGAAAGCTCTCGGTCAAGGACGATTTGCGCAAGCACCTCCCCGACTACCCCACTTCGGGACGCGTCATCACCATCGAGCACCTCCTCACGCATACGTCGGGAATCCGCAGCTACACCGACATGGAGGATTTCGGGGCGCATACGCGGGAGGACATGAGCGTCGGCGAGGTCATCGCCCTCTTCAAGGACGAGCGCCTCGGCTTCGAGCCCGGGCAGAAATACGCCTACAACAACTCGGGCTATTTCCTCCTCGGCGCCATCATCGAGAAGGTCAGCGGAAAGACGTACGAGACATTCCTCCGCGAAAGAATCTTCGAGCCCCTGGGGATGTCGCAGACATACTACGGAAGCGCTTCCCGGATCATCCCCAGGCGCAGCCAGGGATACGACGGCGTCAACGCGGAGTTCCAGAACGCCGGGTACCTGAGCATGACCCTTCCCTACGCGGCGGGGTCGCTCCTTTCGACCGTCGACGATCTGGCGAAATGGGATCGGGCCCTTTACGGCTCGGAGCTCTTGAGCCGGGAATCCATCGAGAAATGGTGGAAGCCGTTTCCGCTCGTGAGCGGCGAGTCCACCCACTACGGCTACGGCTGGTCCATTTCCTCCTATGAGAACCGCACGGTCGTGGGCCACGGAGGCGGTATCAACGGATTCACGTGCCACCTTCTCCGGATCCCCGAGGACCGCGTGTTCGTGGTCGTGCTGACCAACCGCAACGACGAGAAATCGAATCCCTCGCTCGTGGCGCGAAAGCTCGCGGCTGCCGCCATCGGAAGGCCGGCCGAGGAGCCGGCGTCGACGGTCGCGCCCGGAAGTCTCGCGAAGTTCGCCGGCCTCTATCGCACTTCCGCGGGGGTGCGATACCTCGCCACGCGGCGGGACGGCGACCTCTTCCTCCGCCGCTACGGCGACGAGCACCCCGAGGGCGGGCGCACGCGAAACCCGGGGCCGAACGAGCGACTGAACCGTACCGCGGGGAAGCTCCTGCCGTCCTCCGAATCGGCATTTCTCGTCGAGGACTCTCTCACGCGGGTGAAGTTCGAGGGCGCGAACGGTCTCGTGATCGAGGACTGGGGCCGGGTGGAGCGGGCGGAGAGAAGCGACGAGGCCTTCGACGACGAATCGAGAGTGCTCGCCGCCGTGCGGCAGCTATTCGAAGGAGTGACGGCCAGGGACGGCGAGGTAATGCGGGCCGTTCTGGACCCGGACGCCCGTCTCGTCCGCACCGAGACACGGGACGGCCGTCCGCGGACCCGTCCCATGTCGGCGGCGGATTTCGTAACCCGGATCCTCGAGAACGAGGGGCCGCCTCTCCGCGAGAAAATCTGGAACCCCGAAGTTCGGCTCTCCGACAACCTCGCGACCGTATGGGTCCCCTACGCGTTCTATAGCGGAGACCGATTGACCCACTGCGGCGACGACGCCATCCAGCTCGCGAAGACCGACGTCGGCTGGCCCGGGTGGAAGATCATCGCCATGGCCGACACCCAGAGAACCGAGGGCTGCAACCCGGAGTAAGAAACCTATGGTGAGACCATTCTTCGTCGCTATCTCCCTGTTCCTCGGCACGAACGGCGCGGCTCAGACCCTCGAGCTCTCGAACGCCACCCTCGCCGACATCAACGCCGCGTTCGACGCCGGGACGCTCACGTCGGAGCAGCTCGTCGCGCTCTATCTCGCACGAATCGCTGCCTACGACGAGGTGGGGCCGAAGCTCAACGCGGTCCTGACGCTGAATCCGAAGGCGATCGACGAGGCCCGGGCTCTCGACCGGGAGCGCAAGACCAGTGGCCGCCGCTCACCGCTCCACGGCATTCCGGTGGTCCTGAAGGACAACATCGACACCACGGACCTTCCCACCACGGCGGGCTCCTTCGTTCTCGCGGGCTCGCACCCGCCGGATGACGCCTTCCTGGTGAAGAAGTTCCGGGAGGCCGGCGCGGTCATCCTCGCGAAGGTCAACATGAGCGAGTTTGCCTCCGGCAGCGCCATGAGCTCTCTCGGCAGCGCGAGCTTGAACCCGCACGACGTCGATCGCTCTCCCTCGGGATCGTCCGGGGGCACCGGCGTCGCCGTCGCCGCCGGATATGCACCCGTCGGAATCGGCACCGATACCGGAGGGTCGATCCGCGGGCCTTCCGCGGCGAATGGAATCGTCGGACTC
>DAISKN010000009.1:0-24119 GCA_036820975.1 Acidobacteriota bacterium
CCTCGCTCGCGTCGAGCCAGTCCTCGGAGAGGCCGTCGAGGAGCGACTCCACGACTCCGGGCGTCCGCGAGAGAACTTCGAGAGTGCGCGGTAGATCGAAGCTCATCGGGGCGGTGGAGCCGCGTGCGGCGTGTTCATGGTAATGACGACGATCGAGAGCAGCATCCCCGCGATACCCACCCAGAGCCAGGGGCTCGCCCGAAGAGTTCCCCCGGAGCTCCAGAGAGTGTAGAGCGCGGTGACGGTCACGGCTCCGCCGAAAACGATGGGCATGACGGTATGGGGGATGCGGGCGCCTCCGCTGAACATCGCGAGCGTGAGGGTGAAAGCGCCGAGCGCGCCGAGAGCGCCGGCGACGACTCCCCACCGTCCTCCGGCGCCGACCTGGAACGAATCGCCCTGGTACCACATCCCGACGAGACCTCCGAGGATCGCGATCACAAGGTAGGCGACGCCGATGGCGACGTAAGGCTTGAACGGCGACGTATCCGCGACCCGGGCTTTCCCGAGAATCGGACCGTAGAGCCCCCAGCACAAGGCCGTTGCCAGCGCGAAGAGTACGGGGAGGTAGTTCTTCATGAGGGAAACTATACCGCATCCGCCGGCGGCCCGAATTCGGCCCGACCGCTGGTGGCCGCGGAAATCTCCCGCACGATGGCGGCGCTTTCGTCCTCGGTCGCGAGGACGCCGAGGATCGTCCTCACGGAGTATTCGGCCGAGAGGACCTCGATCCCGAGCCGGGTGAGAAGCCGCCGCGCGGTCTGCTCGTCGCCATAGTCGAGCCGCACGAACAGAGGCGAGCGTGGAGTCAGCATCGCGACATCGGCCAGCTCCAGCACGCGGCTCGCCGTTGCCGAGTAGGCGCGCACCAGACCGCCGGCCCCGAGCTTGACTCCTCCGAACCAGCGCACGACCACGACGAGCGCGTCTCCGATCTTGCGTCTCTGGAGCACGTTCAGAATCGGTCTTCCCGCCGTTCCCGCGGGCTCTCCGGCGTCGTCGAAACGCATCCTCGGGCCGGCGTCGGGATTTCCGAGGACGTACGCCCAGCAGTGATGGGTGGCGTCGGGAAACTCGTCGTGGATCTCCCGGAGCTCCTTCTCGACGTCGTCGGGAGCGGAGACGGGTGCCGCGATCCCCACGAATCGGCTCCTCTTGATCTCCTGTTCGAAACGAGCCCGACTTCGGGGAGCGCGGTAGGAGAGGGTCAGGACGAGGCCGGCTCCACGGCCTCGAGGATGCCGCGAAGCGCCTCGTTCAGTCCGCGGTTCATCTCCTCGCCGTCACCCCGGAAGTGTCCCATGCGCACGATGACCAGATCGTGCGAGGGCACGACGAACGTCGTCTGCCCTCCGGCGCCCGCCATGTAGAACGCTTCCTTCGGAAGAGCGTAGTCGCCCTTTCCGTTCACCCAGAAGAGACCTCCGTAGACGGGCTCCTTCCACCCCGGCGCCGGGGTCGAAACGAACTCGACGAATCCTTCCGGCAGCAGCCGCTCGCCCAGCCATACGCCGTCGCGGAGATACAGAAGCCCGAGCCGGGCCCAGTTGCGGGCGGTCCCATAGTCGTAGCCGGTGAGCAGGAAGTTGCCGTAGGGATCGGTCTCGAGGACCTGCTTGCGGATTCCGATGCGATCGAAGAGCGCGCGCTGGGGAAACGTTAGGTAGTCTTCGCCGCGCTCGGTCACGATCTTCTTCACCAGGTAGCCGAGGGTCAGCGGGTCGGAGTTGCGATAGCGGCCCTCGGTGCCCGGAGGGAACTGGAGCGGCTTCGAGTACGAGTACTCGAAAGCGTCCACCGCCCCGGTATAGATGAACAGGTGATCGGGATAGCCCTTGTCCTCGCTGTAGTCCGGATCCCGTGGGGCGGTGAAATGGAGGCCGCTCGACATGTTGAGGAGGCTGCGGACGGTGATCGCTTTTCTCGGGTCGCCCTCCGCTTGCCACGCGGGGACGGGCGCGGGCTGGTCGAGCGAGAGGGCGCCTTGCTGGATCAGGAGCCCGATGAGAGTCGCGGTGATGCTCTTGCCCATCGACCAGCTTTCGAGCTGCATGTCCCGATGGGCGTCCTCCCCGTACCGCTCGGCCACGATCTGACCCTTGTGGACGACGACGAAGGCGGCGGTCAGGCTCTTCGGATCCCGGAACGCGATCGCCACGGCGGCGTCGAGCTCGTCCTCGTCGACCCCCTCGGGGACGCTCGCCGGAAGGACGTCTCCCATCGGCCAGTCCAGGGTCGAGGGATCGGGAAGGGTCGTGGTGACGGCGACGGGCTCGAAGAAGACGCCGTCCTCTCCCTCGGCAATGATGACGCAGCCCTGATCGCCGAAATACCGCGCCTCCCGGGTCAGGAGGTCGCGAAGGGTGACGCGAACCGCCTTCCGATCATGGTCCACGGTGACGTCGGTGATGCTTTCGAAATCCTCCTCGGGGACGAGGAAGTAGCCGCTCACGTTCCGGGCGTCGTCGACATTCCGCCCGGAGACGAAGACCGCGGAGCAGAGGACCTTGGCGTATCCCGCGATTCCCAGGTTCGCCGGGGTGACGCGCGGAGCGTAGGGAACCTCATCGCGGGGACGATCGTCGTCGGCCTCGTCCGGAGGCGCCACCGCGTCGCAGCCGACGGCCAGGAGGGCGCTGAGCCAGAGCCAATGCTTCATGTCGAGTCACCTCGCGGGGGATTCTAACTCCATGGATTGGTATAGTGGACAGCGTGAGCCGAATCGAGCGGGACGGCATGGGGGAGATCGAGGTCCCCGCGGAAAGGCTCTGGGGGGCATCGACCGAGCGCTCGCGTCGGAACTTCCGCATCTCGACGGAGCGCATGCCGGAGCCGTTGATTCGGTCGCTGGTGCTCGTCAAGAAGGCGGCGGCGTCGGTGAATCGCGATCTGGGTCTTCTCGATGCCGATAAAGCCGCGGCCATCGGGAAGGCCGCGGACGAGGTGCTCGAAGGAAAGCACCCCGAGGAGTTTCCCCTCCTGGTCTGGCAAACGGGGAGCGGAACCCAGAGCCACATGAACGTGAACGAGGTGCTCGCGAACCGCGCGAGCGAGATACTCGGCGGAAATCGCGGTCCCAACCGGCTCGTCCATCCGAACGACGACGTGAACCGGGGCCAGTCGACGAACGACGTTTTTCCGACGGCGATGCACGTGGCCGCGGTCGGAGCTCTCAGCGAGCACCTCATGCCCGCGATCCGACGCCTCCGGGGAGCGCTCGCCTCGAAGGCGGGTGAGTTCACGGACATCATCAAGATCGGAAGGACGCATCTCCAGGACGCGACTCCCTTGACCCTCGGGCAGGAGCTCTCGGGCTACGTCTCCCAGCTCGACCATGGGATCGCCCACGTGGAGCAGTCGCTGCCGCATCTGCTGGAGCTCGCCATCGGAGGGACGGCGGTCGGAACCGGGCTCAACACGCACCGGGAGTTCGGCGAGCGCGTGGCGAAGAAGCTCTCGGAGCTGACGGGACATTCGTTCGTCTCCGCCCCGAACAAGTTCGAGGCGATGGCGTCCTGTGACGCCCTGGTCTTCGCGCATGGAGCGCTCAAGACCGTGGCCGCGTCTCTGACGAAGATCGCGAACGACGTCCGATGGCTCGGCTCGGGACCGCGCGCCGGTCTGGGAGAATTGAAGCTTCCCGAGAACGAGCCGGGAAGCTCGATCATGCCGGGGAAGGTCAACCCCACGCAATCCGAGGCTCTGACCATGGCGGGCGCGCGCGTCTTCGGAAACGACGTCGCCGTCAACTTCGGAGGCGCCTCGGGGAACTTCGAGCTGAACGTGTTCCGGCCCCTGATCATCGACGCGTTTCTCCAGAGCGCCCGCCTTCTCGCCGACGGCAGCGACAGCTTCCGCGAGAACTGCGTCGAGGGCATCGAGCCGAACCGCGAGCGGATCGCGGAGCACCTGCGGAGCTCGTTGATGCTGGTCACCGCGCTCGCGCCCCACATCGGGTACGACAAGGCCGCCGGGATCGCGAAGAAGGCGCACGCGGAAGGGACCACGCTGCGCGATGCCGCGCTCGCTCTCTGCTACGTGAGCCCGTCGGACTACGACGCCTGGGTGGATCCCGGGAAGATGACGGGCCCGGACGTTCCGCCGGGGAGCTAGGCCTTGCGGCGCGGAAGCTGAACCAGCGACATCGCGAGACCCGCCATCATCCACGGAAGCCCCACGACGGCGACCGAGGCGACGAAGAGGACGGCGATCCCGTTCTGGATGAGGGAGCCAAGCAGCTGATCGAGGAACATGCCCACCGTGAGAGGGACGGGCGGGACGGACGCCGGTTGGCAAGGCAGGTCGGCAAAGACCGGGATCGAGAGGAGCATCATCACTCCGAGGCCGACCAGGATTTTCCGAAGCGTCACGACGCCGCAGGAAATGCAGCTCTCGTGCCAGCGGCGGTATCCTCATAAACTGTTGTTCACAAAGGGCAATGGGCCAAGAGGACGGGTTGGAGCGTAAAGGAACTGTACGCATCCCAGACAGGTTGCGTCCCAGTTTCGAAACGAGCCTCAATAGGCGAAGAGGCGTTCCTCCGCGACCCTTTCCCGGAGGCGGTTCCGGCAGAATTCCGTCATTTCCTGTTCGACGACTGCCGCGTAGGAGACCATTCCCGAGCGTTCCTCGAGGGGTGAAGCGAAGAGTCTCTCCTCCGGGTACAGGCGGGCCATGCGCGCGAAGTAGTCGCGGGGAAGGCGGAAGGCGCCGAAACCGACGGAGTGAATCGCCTCGGGCGCCAGTGCGCGAAAGACGTTCTCGAAGAGCTCCCCGTACAGAGACTCGTAGCCCGGCGTGTAGAGAAGGGGGTCGAACCTCAGTCCGATTCTCCAGCCGCGCGCGGCGAGCTTCGCCGCCGCGGCAATCCGCTGCGCGACCGGCGGAACGCCGCGCTCGAGGGGCTTCGAGAGCGCCCCGGGGGTGAAGCTGAACGCGGCGACGCAGTTCGGAAAGGCCTCGCGTGCGAGGAGGGGTCGTATGGCGACGCTCTTCGTCCGGAGCTCGAGGACGAGCCTGGAGTTTTCCGCGAAGAATGGAAGGAACTCCTCGGCGAATCCGGTCAACGACTCGAGCGCCAGGCTGTCGCCGTCGTAGCCGGAAAAGAAGTAGACCTGCTCTCCCGGGAACCGGTCCGCGGTCCTCAGCATCTCCTCCTGGAAGTCCTCGTAGTTCACGAAGAGCACGTAGTGAGCGGAGCGGTACATCCCCTGGAGAAAGCAGTAACGGCAGTCGTAGAGGCAATTGAGAACGTGGGAGAAGTAGAAGTTGCGTTCGCCGCCGATGCCGTAGGGCGCTTCGAGGACGAGGTTTCCGCGCTTCTCCGCGAGGATCAGCGAGGGCTTGCGCTTCTGCAGGCGGAAGCTCTGTTGGCTCCGATTGAAGACTTCGCCGTAGCCGTCGACGGGGACGACGAGCGCCCGGCGATGCCTGGCGAGCAGGGCGCCCACCCGCCGATGGCTCGCCGCCTCTCCCTCCACGTAGATGGTGTCGATCATTTCCTCAGACGAGCGCTTCGATGACCACCGCGAATCCCGCGAGCGCGGAGGCGCCGAGAATCACTTTCCGCGTATGGCCGCGATCGAGGACGGCGGCGATTCTCGCCGAGAGGAGGAACCCCACGAGCACCGCGGGAAATATTGCGACGGAGGAGAGGATCTCGGAGGGTCCGAAGCGCCCGACGAGGGACAGCCCGGCGAGAGAGATCACGAGGCCGACCAGGAAGAAGCTCGAGAGCGTCCCCCGCACGCGGCCGCCCTCCGAGTCCTGATAGAGAAGGGCGATGGCCGGCCCTCCGATGGAAGAGGTCGTCGCCATGAAGCCCGAAAGCGTCCCGGCCCCGAAGAGTGCAGGACGGCTTCTCGCGACTCTCGTGCCCATGCCCACGAGGCCGACGGCGACCAGCACCATGGCTCCGACCAGAAGCGACGTCTCCCTTCGCGGGATTGCCGCGAGCACTGCGGCGCCGAGGAGCGTTCCCGGCACGCGGCCGGCGAGCGCCCAGCCCACGCCTCGAAGATCGATCGACCGGTGCTCGCGGAGCGCCACCAGGACCGAGAGGAACAGCGAGCCCGCGAGAAGCGGACCGGGCACCAGTGAGGGATTCACGACCACCAGGAGCGGAGCTCCGAGAAGACCCAGTCCGAAACCGACGGCTCCCTGGAGTACCGAGCCCACGACGACGACGAGCTCCACGAGCAGCCACTCGAGAGGCGTCAAACCGGAGGCTCCAGAACCGAAGGCCCGAGCGCCCGGAGGCGGCGCTCCAATCCGTCCAGCACATCGGCCGCGCTCGAGCCTTCCACGTCCTCCGGTCCCTTTCGGGCTCGAGGCTCGAGGGCGGCCCAGCGCTGAAGAAGGCGCCGCAGCCGGCGGCCCTCGGAGGTCGTGAAATGAAATCGACGCCGGTAGGCTTCGACGAGCGCGAGCGATTCCGTCCGCTCGCGGCGCACCGGCGCGAGATCCGCTGCGATCTCGCGGAAACGATCCGCCGCCCGGGCCACGACATCGATGCTGGGCTCTATCAGATCCCGCACCGAGGACGCGGTCCAGGCGGCGGTCGTGGTCTCCCGGTTGTCGCTCACGACTTTGATCGACTGCACCAGCTCCGAAGTCGAGAATCGAATCGCGGCGGCGGCGAAACCGTAGGCTTCCATGTCGTAGGCCGCCTCCGAGTCGAAATCCGCTTCCGGGCGATCCACGGTCTTCACCTCGACGGCCTCGAGACCGGGGCCGTCCAGCCGGGTCGGATGGAATCGCGCCCCGGACGCGGCATCGGTCACGGTATGGGCGAGGAGAACGTCTCCGCGCGGACGGTCGTGGTGCCCCGCGGTTCCGAAGTTGAGCCATACCGCGAGCGGCTCTTCGTCCGTCCTCGCGTGGAGATAGGCGGTGGCGGCGGCAGCAGCCATCTTTCCCACCCCCGAGATCACCAGCGCGGCCTCGCCCGCCTCGCGGGATCTAAACCAGCGAAATGCGCCGTCGCACGGCTCCATGCGATAGCGCCGGACGAGAGCATCGGCCTCCGGAGCGAGCGCCACGACGAATCGAATCATGCTTGCGGCGCGTGCCCGGATTCGATCGCGCGCTTGCGGGCGCCGCGAGTGAAGATCTCGACCTTCCGCGCGAGCATCGCTTCGGCGGCGCGGCGGTAGTCGTCCGGAAGATCGGGCTCGGCCAGGATCTTGCGGAGGGCCTGGATGCGGAAGCGGTCCATTCCCCAGTGGCGCCGCGAGAGCTGATCCTCGTGGCCGCCGTGCTTCACGATCAGAGGCTCGTCGACGAAGAGCACGGGAAAGCGGGCGCACACCCGAAGCCAGAGGTCATAGTCCTCGCAGGCGGGAAGGCTCTCGTCGAAGAGCCCAACCTCGTCGAAGAGCCGGCGGTCCGCGAGAACCGACGAAGGCGAGATGACGCAGAGGGGAAGCGCTTTCTCGAAGATCCGTCCTCCGAATTTCTGGTGCTTCTTCATCGGATTCACCCTCCGGCCGTTCCGGATCCAAATCTCGTTCGTGTGGCAGAGGAGCGATCCGGGGCTCTCTTGCATCGCCTGGAGCTGACGTTCGAGCTTTCGCGGAAGCCACTCGTCGTCCGAGTCCAGAAACGCGATGAGCTCACGCTTCGCCGCGCGAATGCCCGCGTTTCTCGCCGCGCTCACGCCGCGGTTCTCCTGTCTCAGCACCTGAACGTCAGGGTAGGCATCCGCGACGAAATTGGCGGTGTCGTCGGTCGAGCCGTCGTCTACCACGAGGATCTCGTTCACGGGCCGGCTCTGCCTCCGGACCGAATCGATGGCGCGCGCGATCAACCCGCGCCGGTTCTGCGTGGGAATGACGACGGCGATTTCAGGGTGTGACACTGCCGTCGGTGGTCACGGCGAAGCTCGCCGATCCGCTCGGCAGCCGGGCTCCGTTCGCGAAGAGATCGCCTCCGGCGCAGGTCTCGGGCGCCGTGAGCCGTACGGTATGGCGGCCCACCGGCACTTCCTCGAAGCGCGCGGTCCAGGTGCTGGAGTCCACCGGCATCAAGGTCACCTGAGCGAAGCCCCAGAAGCTCGGATGGATGCGCACCTGTCCGGCGCAGGGGAGAACCGTCTCGGCCGCCGACCCCTGGCTTCCCGCGAGCACGTACCGAAATTCGACTTCCGCGGTGACCGGCGAAGGGCCGGTGGGCAAACCGTCGCCGCCGCTGCACGCCATGGAGGCCGCGAGCACCGCAAGAGGCCAATAGCTCTTCACCTCACCAGTGTATCGCATCGATCCGAACTACCGGGCCAGAACGACGCGAGGCCAGAGATAGGGGAGGGCCTGCTTTCCGCCCCACTCGAAAGCCGCCCAGGCGATGCCGCTCTCGCTCACGTTCGCGCCCACGCGGGCATCCTTGGCATCCCCGTCGTAGACGACGATATTCAAGCCGATCTCGTCGCCGGCCCGGGGCCGCTGCGGCATGGCCGCCCAGGGGATCCTGGCCTCGATGGTGTAGCCGTGCTCGAGCTTCCGGGAGGCGACCTCCATCCCCGGAGCGGTCTCTTCCATGAGCCCCTGGTTCGCGTCGGCGTCGCGAAACCCGCGGGCGCCGAACGCTTCGGTGGTACAGGGGAAAGCGGCGGCCTGCAGAGTCGTCGAGGTATCCCGGCTCGCTCCCGACGGATCGACGGTGATCCCGACGGCGTCCGATCGCAGCTGGGCCTTGATGTCGTCGGGAGCGATGTTGCACACCACGACGTCGTCCCGCACTTCGATTCCGGCGTAGAGATTCGCGTCGTCGTACGCGAGGAAGAACGTGGCGCTCGAATCCGCCGGCCCCTCCGGCTTGCGGCGCCACCAGAGATCCTCGTGCGAGATCTCTCCACGGGCGAATCGCGAGAGGTCGCTCAGGTCTCCGTCGATCCGAGGTTCCTCCGCGGTGCGCGGAATGGCGAGCGTCGGAAGCACGTAGACTTCGGAGACGTCTTGGCTGACGAGCCCGGAAGCGCCGGCGCGCATCTTCATGGAGGCCTTGGCGGAGTGACGCGACGGCGGAAGCACCCGCTCGTCCACGCGGAGGCGAAGGAGCGCCTCGGCCCGGCTCTTTGCCGCGACGGTCACTTCGACGGTCTCTTCCAGGGCGATGCCCGGAGGAAGCTCGAGCTCCAGAGGCACGCGGGCCCCGGCCTCGGAGGCATTGGAGACTTCGACCTTCACTTCGTTCGTCCGCCCGAGGACGACGGGGACTCTCGTGGGGAGGGTCTCGATGACCCAGTCGGTCCGGGTCTCGCGCGCGAACTTCCGATAGTCGGCGACGTCGAAGAGAGGCGAGAATCGAACCTCGACCGGCGCTCCTGCCTGGATCCAGGCGTAGTTCTCCCCGCCGACGCGCCGTTCGCCCTCGAGGGCGCGAAAGGAGGCGCCGAGCCGCTGATTGCGATCGAGAACGGCCTTCGCCGTCGGCGTTACCCGAAACCGGGCCGTCGCGCCCTCGCCTGGGCCGAGGGAGTCGATGGAGGTGTCGCCCTCGAGACTCCATTCCGGCGGAAGGTCCAACGAGATCTCCGGGTCCGTGATCGGGGCCTTTCCGCCGTTCACCAGGGTCACCTCGACGCCCAGAGGCGCGCCGACCCCGGTCCGGAAAGCTTCGGGCTCGATTCGCAGCTGGATTCCTCGGGGAGAGGCGCCGGCGAGAAGGTGCGACTCGGGTAGAGAGACGGGAACTCGCGACCGAATCAGAAGAAAGCGCTCCGGAGTCGCGGTCTCGACGGGAATCCTCGCCAGCCGATCGAACCCCTGGGAGCGGTACATGGACACCCCCAGCGATTTGATCTCGGCATAGCTCCGATAGAGCGACTTCGAATAATCGGCCGTCGGGATCTCGACGGAAGTCGGCCCGCCGCGGTCGTAGTAGTAGAGCTTCAGCGGCGTGAAGGGCTGAAGGAACTCGCGCTCCGACTGCTCGGGGCAGAACGCGGGATCGCCCGCTTTCTCGAAAGCGATGGTCGCCGCCCTCGCCGCCATCTGGTGCTGCCCGTGGGTTCCGGGACCGGGCCACATGGTGACGATGACCTCGGGACGCTCGAGCCTCACGTGGCGCACCACGTCGCAGACGAAGGATTTTCCCCACTTTCTCTCGGTCTCTTCCGCGGAGAGCGTGAAGTAGAAGTCGGGAAGCGCGAGGAAGGACGGGGAGTCGACTCCGACGAGAGCGAGGGCGCGCCGCTCCTCTTCCTTGCGGATGAGAGCGAGGGACGGGCCGGCCTCGAGTCCGATGGCGTTGCCGCCGCCGTCGCCGCCCGTCGCCGTCACCACGGTCCCGCGAAAGCCTTCATCCAGGAGGTAGCGGGCGAACGTGGCGAGGATCCCGGTGTCGTCGTCGGGGTGCGCTCCGATGAACATGATGTCGACGTCCATGAGATCGAGCCCGGTTTGAGCGGAGCTGGTTCCGGCGAGGAGGACCGAGAGCGTGAGAGCTGGAGCGATCCGGTTCATGGCGAGGTTCATTATAGGTCCGTGGGGGAACATACACAGGCCGGCCGAGCCGGTGTCCGAGCCTGGACGGCAAATGACTGAATCACAGTGGTTTAGCATGTCATTTGCCCGGACGCGGAGTGGCCTGTGGTTTGCTTAGAACCAGGCAGGTTCCACGGTACGAATCCGTTCGTCTGCCGATGAGCGACACCCCACTCCGTATCGACAAGCGCGCCGCCCGCGCGATGCGCGCCGCCTACGAGGCCGAGAAAGACGGAGCCCTGATTTCGGTGACCGAGGGAGCCAAGCGCCTGGTCTTCTTCGAGCGGGGCTACCTGGTCGGCGCCAAGTCGGAGCTCGTGCAGGAGCGGCTGGGCGAGGTCATCGTGGAGGAGGGCGGCGTCACCCGCGCGCAGCTCGAAAACGCCACCCGGTTCATCCGCTCCGGCCGGAAGCTGGGCCACATCCTGGTCGAGCTCGGCTACCTGAAGGGCGGGCAGATCGAGACCTATGTCCGCCGGCAGATCATCCGGATTGCGAGCGCCATGCTGACCTCTAAGTCGGAGCGCCTGGCGTTCTCGAAGGCGATTCCGATCGAGGCGGTGACGCTCTCTCCGGTGTCCATCGGCGACGTCTTCCTCGACGCCGCCTTCCATCTGGCCGACATCGGCCTCTACCGCGACAAGCTCCTTCTCGATGACTACGTGCTCGCTCAAACCCGGGATGCGCTGGCTCTCGCCGGTCACATGAAGCTCTCGCCCGACGAGGCGCAGGTGCTCGATCTGGTCGACGAGCGGAACACCGTGGGCGACATCCTCCACGCGTCTCCACTCACTGAAGACCGCACTCTGCGTGTCCTCCTCGCTCTCCGCCAGGCCGGCATCGTGGCGCTGAAGCCGAAGCAGGAGCGCGAGCCGGAGAGCGAGGCACCGCCCCCGGCTCCGAGCGAGCCGCCGGTCGTGGATCCGCTCGAGGCGGAGCTCATCTCGGTATTCAACGAAATGCAGTGCCAGAACAACTGGCAGGTCCTCGGGCTCGGCAGGAACGCGAGCTATCCCGAGATCGATCGCGCCTATCAGGATCTGTGCCGGCGTTTCGGCCCCGGCAGGTACGAGCACGTTCTCTCCGGCGATTTCCAGGAGAAGCTCTCCTCCGTCCGGGCCCGGTTGAAGGAAGCGTTCGTGACTCTCTCCTCGAAGACTTCGACCATGGCCTACGACCGGATGGTGGACCGCGAGGGTCAATACGAGGAGAACAAGCAGAGCTGGGAGACGATCCCGAGAGCGAAGAGCGAGCCCGCGCCCACGGAGCCGGCCGCGTCGGAGCCAGAGTCCTGGGGGCGTCCCAAGAACCCCGAGGAATCCAAGGTCCTCTTCGTACAGGCGAAGCGCGCCTACAAAGAGCAGGACTTCTGGCGCGCCATCGAGCTCTGCCGCGCGTCGATCGAGCTCTCCGAAGAGAACGATCCCGAGCGCTTCCATCTCCTCGGCAAGGCCCTTTCCGAGAATCCGCGATGGCGGCAGGACGCGGAGCAGAATCTGAAGATCGCCCAGAACCTCAAGCCCTGGGAGCCGCGCTACCTGGTGTCTCTCGCGAAGCTGTACGAGAAGGTCGGGCTCCAGCATCGGGCGCAGCGTCTCTACGAGCAGGTCCGGGTAATGGACCCCGACTACACGGTCGGAGAAGATGGCGAGGGCCGGAAAGCGAAGGTGGAGCCCGCGGCGGAGGACGTGCTGGACGAAGTCGTCTAGGCCGGAGCTTCGCCTGGCAGCCCCTACGGCGCCACCGAGTCGGGAAAATGGGCGACCGCCACGGTGCCCGAGGCTGACTTACCTGTCTTGCGGAGATCCCTACCCGACCTCGACGGGCACGGGGGTTGCATTCGCCCAGCCGAGGAGGTAGCTATGCCGCAGAACGCCTGGACCGTGAAGGAAGAGAGACAGTACGAGCACATCAAGGAAAGCGCGAAAGAACGGGGCAGGTCCGACCGACAGGCGAGGGAGATTGCCGCTCGAACCGTGAACAAGCAGCGGCGGCTTTCGGGAAAGACCCGGAACAAGACCACGATGGGAACGGGGAACCCCAACCTGAATCTCGAGAACCGCACCATCGACGAGCTGCGGAATCTCGCCCGCGAGCTGCGAATCGAGGGTCGAAGCCGGATGAACAAGCACGACCTGGTGCGGGCGATTCGCGGCGATTGAATGCGGACGGAAGCCGGGGGAGGACGACGCCTCAGCTGCCGTTAGATGTCTTCCTGCGTATGACGGCAGCCAGCGCTACGACCGAGGAGAAATAGAGCGGGTCGGTAAGCTCCGAAGGCGCGGCAGGAGCCTTGTTCACCGTAGCGTGAATTCCACCGAGACCGGGTCGGTCTGTCCGATACGGTTGATCTTGTACTGCAGGTAGAAGAGGGAGAGGAAGAACGTACCGAGGGCCGAGAGACGCTCGGGATGGTTCCCTTCCAGGATGGACTTGATCTGGAAGCTGAGGATGATCGTGAGGACGCGGGATCCGAAGTCGAACATCGTCGTCCATTGCTGGAGCGGCGTCGAAGGCGCGCTCACACCGACGAGCAGGCCCGACAGGAATCCCAGCACCCACGCGACCGCCGTGCCCGCGGCGACGGCGAACGTGAGGATATTGACGCTGTCGGCTTCGGGAGCCATCTGAACGAAGGCGCGCCGCCGGCTGAGGAACCAGTAGGGGATGTAGAGCCCGAGCGTCACCAGCGTGAGCAGGATCATCAAGAGCACACTCGTGCGCCGGAGCTCGGGATGAGCGTCCGGGAGCGAGCCGCTCGACGGCGGGGCGTAAGGCCGATCGTCCCCGATCCGGCTCATGGCTAGATCCTAAGGCCTGGCATCCTTGACCGCCTGCGTCAGCGCGGGCACGATGTCGAAGAGATCCCCGACGACCCCCACGTCCGCGACTCCGAAGATGGGCGCGTCGGCGTCCTTGTTGATGGCGACGATGTACCCGGAGCTCTTCATGCCGACGACGTGCTGGATCGCGCCCGAGATCCCGCAGGCGATGTAGAGCTTGGGGCTCACCGAGACTCCGCTCGATCCGATCTGGTGCTCGTGGGGAAGCCAGCCCGCGTCGGTGACCGCGCGCGAAGCGCCGATCTGGCCGCCAAGGGCCGCGGCGAGCGCGCGAATCACTTCGAGCTTCTCGGGTGCGCCGATGCCGCGGCCGGCGGATACGATGATCGACGCCTGGCTCAGGTCGAGCCCGCCCGCCTCCGCTTTCTTGATCTCGACGTGCCGGGTGCGGAGCTCCGCTTCCGCCGGAGCGGAGACGGAGCGCACCGTCCCGGACGTCTCGCCTTCCACCGGCGTAGACGCGCCCTTCTCGACGGTCGCGATCATCGGCCGCGCCCCTTCGATCTCCGTCTCGTGGACGAACTTCCCGTTGAACGCCTTGCGGGTGAATCGCCCCTTGCCGTTCTCGAGGACGACGTTCGAGCACCCGGTAGCGGCGGGAGCGCCGAAACGGGCGGCGACGAGCGGCGCCAGGTCCCATCCGTTCGGGGTGTGCCCGAGAAGCACCAGGTCGGGGGACTCTTCCTGGATCACCGGCACCAGGGCGCGGCAATAGCCGTCCGCGGTGTAGTGGCGCACCGAAGCTCCCTCCACCTGGATCACCTCGCTCGCGCCGCGCGCGGCGAGCTTCGAGGCGAGCTCCGAGACGCCTTCACCAAGAAGAAGCGCTTTCACCAGTCCGCCGGAAGCGGCTCTGTGCGCCATGCCTAGGAGCTCGAACGAAATCTCCTTCAGGTTCTTTCCATCGTGCTCCGCCAGAACGAGGACTTTCGCCATCAAAGAACTCCCGTCTTCTCGCGGATGCGGCCCACGAGCGCCTTCGCCACTTCCTCCGGCGTTCCCGTCAGGATTTCGGCGCCCTTCCCCTTCGGCGGAGGCGCCAGACTCACCGTTCGAAGCTTCGCTTCGACGTCCTTTGGGCCGAGCCGCAAATCGGAAAGGGCGAGGGTCGAAACCGGCTTCTTCTTCGCCGCCATGATGCCCTTGAGGCTCGCGTAGCGAGGCGTATTCATTCCGGTCTGAACCGTGACCACCGCGGGAAGGGTGACGTCCACCACCTGGACCTCGTTGTTCTCGAGCTCGCGCTCGACGCGGAGAGTCGAGGCGTCCAGGAGCGAGAGCCCGACGGCGGCCGACGCGAACGGCCAACCCAGGAGCCCCGCGACCAGCCCGCCGACCTGAGTGTGGTTGTCGTCGTCGGCCTGGAGACCCCCGAGGATGAGCCCGAATCCCTCGGAGGCGATCGCGGCGTGGATCGCGCGCGCGACGACGAACGGGTCGGAGCCGGAGATCGCGTCGTCCTTGACGTGGATGGCGCGGTCCGCTCCGGTGGCGAGACAGGTGCGAATCGCCGCCGCGGCGTCCGCGCCTCCCACCGTGAGCGCCACGACTTCCTCGACTTTCCCCGCGTCCTTGAGCTTCAACAGCTCCTCGAGCGCGTAGCGGTCGAAGTCATTGACGGTGTACGAGAGGTTGGTTTCGTCGACCCACGTTCCCGCGGCGTTCACGCGGAACGCGGAGTTGCTGTCGGGAACCTGCTTGACCAGAACGAGGCTTTTCATCGAATGTGGTGCTCCTCGAATGCGAAATTATATGTCGGGCCGGGTGGTGGTGCTCGGGCTTCTGCTGTTCGCGGGCGCCCTGGCGGTGGTGGCTCTCCTGGGCCGACCGCGCATCTCGCTGCGCGTCCAGGCGCCGGAGGAAAAGCCGACACTCGCCATCCTGCCGTTCCGCAACCTGAGCGGCGAGCCCGACCTCGAGGTCGTCTCTTCCGAGCTCACGTCCGCGGTGGCCGAGGCGGTCGCCGCGACCGGACGGGCGGAGATCGTTCCTCGCGAGAAGACTCTCGCTTTCGAGCTCGATCGGCAGGGAATCGAGGAGGCGGCGCGAATCCTCGGGGCCGACTACGTCATCGCGGGAAGCCTCGACCAGTCGGGGGGCCGCATCCAGGTCGACGCCTATCTCTTTCGGGCGGGCAAGACGCCGGGGCTTTGGGCGGAGCGCCTCCACTGGGAGGCAAGCGAGCGGTCTTCGATTGCCTCGGACCTCGCCGGCCGCATTCGGGAACGATTGAGCCGCCGCGACTGACGGGTCGGAGGATGTCTACTGGTGTCTGAGGGCGGACAGCGGATCGACGCGGCTCGCCCGGAGCGCGGGAACGAGGCTCGCGGCGATCGCGACGAGGGTGAGCGCCAGGGGAACGAGCAGAAAGGTGAGCGGATCCCGCGCGCTTCCGAAAAGGATCGTGGCGACGACGTTCGACACCGCGAGCGAGAACAGCAGTCCCAAGACCGTCCCCAGCCCCACCAGGATCATCGCCTGCTTGAGCACCATCCCGACGACGTCGCCCTGCGCCGCGCCTAACGCCATACGGAGGCCGATCTCCTGGTTTCGCTGGCTCACGCTGTAGGCCATGACTCCGTAGAGGCCGATGGAGGCGAGCGCCAGGGCGAGTCCGCCGAGCGTCGCGAGAAGAATCGCCGCGAGCCTGGGAGCCCAGAGCGACTGCGCGATCACTTCGGCGATCGTCCAGGTGTTGGTGGCCGGAACCCTCGGGTCGATCTCCCGGAGGACCTGCCGAGAAGCGGCTAGAGCCCGGGTGGCATCCCCGTTCGTCCGGACGTGAAGCACCATGGCGTCCGCGAAATTCTGGCGCCTCGGGAGAAACGCCATGGGAGTGGGGTTCTCGCCGAGCGTGATGTACTTCGAGGTCGCGGCGACGCCGACGACCTCGTGGAAGGAATCGTCGCCGTAGAAGCGGAACCGCTTTCCCAGCGGCTCGGCTCCCGGCCAGAAGTTCTCCGCCATCTTTTCGTTGACGATCGCGACCCGGACCGACCCCTCGCGATCCCCCGGAGTGAAGTCCCTGCCGCTGAGGAGCGGTGTCCCCACGGTATCGAGGTATCCCGCGTCGACCGGGTTGGTCATCACCAGAACGCCGGCTTGCTCCTCGGGCTGTCCTTCGAGAAAGACGCTTCGCTGGAAACCGCCGAAGAGCGGCGGGTTCGCGGCCCAGGAGGCGGAGGCGATCTCGGGAGATTCCCCGAGCTCGCGGAGGACCCGATCGTAGAACTCCTCCGCCTGGGGCTGGTCGTAGCCGGCCTGGCCCGGATTCACCGTCAGGACGACCAGCTTCTCGGTCTCGAATCCAGGGTCGATGCGATGGGCGCTCTCGAGACTCCGGAGGAAGAGCCCGCCCGCGACCAGGGAGACGATGGAAAGCGCCACTTGCGCCACGACGAGGCCGTTGCGGAAGAGTATCGAGCCGCGGCTGCGGCCGGCGGTGCGCGCCTCGTCCTTGAGCGCCTCGACCACTCCGAGCCGCGAGCTCTGAACGGCGGGGATGAGCCCGAAAACCAGGCTCGTCAGGACCGACACGCCGAGCGTGAACAGAAGGACCCGGCCGTCGATCGTGAGGTCCACCAGGTTCTGCGCGAGGAAAGGGGGGCGCATGGACCAGATGAGGTCTTTACCCCAGAAGGCGATGACGAGTCCTGACACGCCCCCCAGAAGGCCGAGGAGCAGGCTCTCCGATAGGAGCTGGCGCACGAGCTTCCCCCGTCCCGCGCCGAGCGAGAGCCGGACGGCGATTTCCTTCCGGCGCCCCGAGGCTTTCGCGAGCAGGAGGTTCGCCACGTTGAAACAGGCGATGAGGAGCACCAGCGCCACGATCGTCATGAGCAGTGCCCCGCCGCGAACGAGAGCGTCCCGGATCCCGGGGAATATCGTCGCTTCCGTCAGCGGGCGGAGCACGATGGTGCGTCCCCGGTTGGGCTCGGGATACTCCCTCTCGAGCGCCGTGGCGATGGTCTTCATCTGCGCCTGCGCCTCGGGAATCTCGAGTCCCGGCTTCAACCGGCCTCCGACGTTCAGCATCAGGGCCCTTCGGTCCAGGAAACAATCGTGGAACTGCGCCGGAAGGATCTGCCGGTACATCGACAACGGCGCCCAGAGATCGGGGCTGAAGAGCGCGTTCACCCCCTGGAACCCTTCGGGAGCGACTCCCACGACGTCATAGGTGATGCCGTTGAGGGAGATCGCGCGGCCGAGAACAGACGGGTCCTCGCCGAATCGGCGGGACCACAGCCGATGGCTCAGAACCGCCACGGGGCTTCCCCCCTCCGAGAGATCCTCAGCGGGAGTGAGGAAGCGGCCCAGGGCGGGCTCGACCCCCAGGACCTCGAAGTAGTTCCCGCTCACCAGCTCGGTGAAGACCTGTTCGGGCTCCTGAGCCGCGAGCATGGCCACCGGGATGGGGAAGCCCCAGGCGGCGAGACCCTCGAAGACCTCGTTCTCGTCGCGATAATCCTCGTAGTTCGGGCGCGACATCTGCGTCAGCCCGGCGGCGGGATTCGTCTGATCCTCGGTGTAGACGACCGCGAGCCTCGCGGGCTCCTCCACCGGGAGCGGGTTCAGGAAGACGGAGCTCACCATCGTGAAGATGGTGGTGTTGGCGCCGATCCCGAGAGCGAGCGAGAGCACCGCGACCAGGGTGAACCCCGGACGCTTGAAGAGACCTCGCGCCGCGAACCGGAGATCCTGGAGCGCCTCGTGGAGCACGGAGCTCAGGCCACTTCGACCTTTTCTTCCACGATGCGCCCGTCGAAGAGCGAGATCGTGCGCTCGGCGTACTGGGAGTAGCGCGGATCGTGGGTCACCATGCAGATCGTGGCGCCTCCGCGATGGAGCTCGCGAAGGAGGTCCATCACCGCTTCACCGTTCGTCGAGTCCAGGTTCCCCGTGGGCTCGTCGGCGAGGAGGATGGAGGGCTCGCCCACGACGGCGCGCGCGACCGCGACCCTCTGTTGCTGACCTCCGGAAAGTTGGGACGGGAAGTGCTTGGTGCGGTGCGCCATGCCCACCTTCTCGAGCGCGTCGTTCACCCGTTTCTTCCTCTCGGCCGAGGGCATTCCCCGATAGGTCAGGGGGAGCTCCACGTTCTCGTAGACGGTGAGGTCGCCGATCAGGTTGAACGCCTGGAAGATGAATCCCACTTCGCGGTTCCGGATCCGGGCGCGCTGCGACAGGTTCAAGTTCGCGACCGACTGGTTGTTGAGGATGTAGGTGCCGCTGGTGGGCGTGTCCAGGAGTCCGAGGATCGAGAGCAGCGTCGACTTACCGCAGCCCGACGGGCCGTTGATCGAAACGTACTCGCCCTTCTTGAGGTCGAGGTGGATGCCCGCGAGCGCGTGAGTCTCGACCTCGTCGGTGTAGAAGACTTTGGTGACTCCTTCGAGGTGAATGAGCGCGGTGGATTCTGCCATCGTTTCCCCTTCCTTAATTGATGGATGGACACATGGATTGATTCATCAAGACTTCAATTCAGGCGAATTCGATCGTAGGCGTCCCAGGCCGAGGTATCGGAGAGAATGACCTGGTCCCCCTCCGAAAGCCCCTGGAGCACCTCGATGGTGTTCACCGAGCTGCGGCCGAGCTTCACCTGGGCGCGGACGGCGGTCTCGCCGTCCGCGAGGAGCTTGAAGAGACCGACGGTGCTCTCCGCCTGACCGTACGCGGGCCGCCCCACGTAGAGAACGTCGGCGAGTCTCTCGAGCTCGATGGTGCCGTCGACGCTCAGATCCGGACGCGCTCCCTTGGGGAGCGCTCCCACGAGCGTCACGTCCACCGTTACCGTTCCTTCCTGCACCGCGGGGTCGATACGCATGACCTCGCCGTCGATGAGACCGTTCCTGGTATCGATCACCGCTTTCTGTCCCACCTCGATGTCCTTCGCCTGCGTTTCGGCGATCCGGAGCTGGGCCTTCAGCTTGTCCGGCTGCGCCACGCGGGCGAGGTTCGCGCCCGGAGTCACCTCCTGACCCACTTCGACCGCGAGCTCCTGAAGGACGCCGTCGATGCCGGCGCGAACGGTGAGCGCCTGCTTCTGGCTCATGCGCAAATCGTAGAGCGCTTTGAACTGCTCCACTGTCGCCCGCTTGGCCTGGAGCTGCGCCTCCACCGATTCGGTCGCGATCTGGAGCCTCTGCTGCTCGAGCTGGTTTCGCGTCGCGAGCTCTTCCGCCCGCACCTTGGAGCGTTTGAGAATGAGGTCGCCGATGAGCCTTTCCGCGTGGAGCTTCTCGTCGGCGTCGGCCTGGAGCTTGGCCTGGTTGTACAGCGATTCCACTCCGGCGGCGACCGCCCTCTGGTTCAGGACCTGACTCTCGAGCCGGACGCGCAGATCAGCGAGCTCGGCCTCCTGCGCCCGGAGCTGGTACGCCGCGTCGCCGAGCTCCTGCTCGAGCTCGGGATTGCTGAGCTCGAGGATGATGGTCTCCGGCTTCACGTCGACGCCGGGGAGAAGGACGCGCCGCTCGACGCGTCCGCGGGTCCTCGCCGCCACCCAGCGAATCGCCTCGGGAACGACCACGAGCGTTCCCGGACCGCGTACCTGGCGAATCATCTCACCCCGCTTTACCGCGTCCATCCACACCGTGGCTCGGTTGACCGACGGCGCCGCCGGCTCGAGTCGGGAAAGCCCGAAGCTGATTGCCGCGACCCCGGCGATGACCGCCCCGGCGATGATGGCGGCGCGAATCCGCTTCTTGCGGGTCACGCCCTCCCTTTTTACGTCCAACGAGGCCCTCCTGGGTGCGAGAAAATCCGCTCGCGCCTCCTACATATGCGCAAATGACGTGCCATTTGTTCCACGAAACCGCGGAAACCCGTAAATGGCTCGCGGAGAGCGAGATCGATCCCGTAACTCGGCTCCGCACCGTCTTCTCTTGTGCGGCTGCGGGACAGCGCCTTCCCATCGCCGGACAGCCTGGACAGCCTGGACAAGACTGTCCGGGCCTGGTCAGGGCATTCGCTGGATCGCCTTCTGCGCCAACGCGATCGCCTGCGCCTCGTCGGGAGGGTTCGTGCCCACCTGGAGCAGGCGTCCCCCCTTGAAGACCTGGAGCGCGTTCTCGTCGGCGACGTACATCGCCCAATCTCCGACACCTTCGATTGGACGGTAATACTCCCGCGGAGGTTCTTCGCCCCCGAACTCGGCCTGGTAGCTGGCGACGAAGCCGTCGAAGGATACGAAGCCGGAGTCCGAGACGGTCACGCGAACGAGCGTCGACGACGGCGCGTCGGCCGAGGACCAGAGGCACTCCCCGGTGCCTTCGGGGGACTGAGGCGCTCCCGGCGCCTTGCCGAGGACCTCCTGGATCTCTTCGGCCGTGAGGAGGGCGCAGGTGCCCGAGGCGGGGGCCTTCTGCTCGGCGGCGGTGGTACTTGCAGGAGCCGACTCGCTTTGCGGCGCCTCGGACCCTCCGCAGCAGGTCAACCCCGCGAGAAGAATGGCCGGCAAAACAACGCGATGAACGGAAACCCTGTGTTTCATGAGGTAGAGCTTATACAAGAACGGCGTTTCGTCTGGCAAGAGAGTTTAGAATCCCCGTCGTGCTCACGGTTTACTGCTCCGACCACCGTCTCCAGGCCGGCCGCGTCGAGCTCATCGGTGGGGAGCTCGTGCCCTGCTACGAAAATCCGGAGCGCGCGGAAATCGTTCTCTCCCGGGTCCGCGAAGCCGGCCTAGGGGAGGTCGTGCCGCCGAAACGGTTTGGGAGAAGGCCGCTTCTCCGGGTCCACGACGCCAGGTTCCTCGACTTCCTCGAGACCGCCTGGGAGAGCTGGGTGCGCGTCCACGGAGACAAAGACGCGATTCCCATGAACTGGGCGGTCCGGACCTTCCGCCAGACGGTCCCTCGAGCCATCGATGGGAAGCTCGGCTACTACTGCCTCGATGCGGCGACGCCGATCACTCGAGGCACCTGGGCGGCCGCGTCCGCCGCCGCGGATACGGCGCTCACCGCAGCATCCCGGGTCGCCGCTGGAGAGGGAGCCGCGTTCGCGCTCACCCGCCCGCCGGGGCATCACGCCGCGAGCGATCTCTACGGCGGGTACTGTTTCCTCAACAACGCGGCCATCGCCGCCCAGAGCCTCCTCGACGGAGGCGCCGCGCGGGTCGCGATACTCGACGTCGACTACCATCACGGAAACGGCACCCAGTCGATCTTCTACTCCCGCGGGGACGTTCTCTTCGTTTCGATTCACGGAGACCCGGCCGACGAGTTTCCCTACTTTCTCGGCTATGCCGACGAGACGGGAGAGGGTGAAGGTGAGGGACGGAACGCCAACTACCCGCTCCCCTGGGGAACGGAAGCCTCCCAATGGCTCGAGGCGCTCGAAGACGGCGCCCGCAGGATAACGGCGTTCGGCCCCGACGCACTCGTGGTTTCCCTCGGCCTGGATACTTATAAGGACGATCCCATCTCCCACTTTCGTCTGACGAGCGATGACTATCTCGAGGTCGGAAAGCGCATCGCCCGGCTCCGATTTCCGACGGTCTTCGTTCTCGAGGGCGGCTACGCCATCGCGGCCCTCGGAGTGAACGCCGTGAACGTGCTCTCCGGATTCGAGACCTGATCCCGAGGCCAGGTCTCCCACACCTGTCCGCGAACTGCGCTCATGGCCAGTAGTTTTCTCTACTTCGACACCACTAGCCTTGGTCCCATCGCATCCCCACAGTTAAGGAGGACATCGATGAGACCTGTCGGAGTCGCCTTCGCTATCTCCGCCCTTTCCCTCTCCCTGCCCGCCGCCGCCGGTCCGCCCCGGAACGACAGGCCGCGCGGCGACGGCGGTCCGTCGGTACGGCCCGAGGCCGTGGCGGCGATCGATATTCCATCGAGCGCGACCGAAGCGCTGACGGGATTCGACGGAGGATCCAACGGCTTTGCCGAAGAGTTCTGCGCCAATCAGGACGCCCTGGTGAGCTCGCCCAACTCGCCGAAGATCCCCGCGGGCGAGTGCAATTTCGACGCGGCCGAAGAAGAGTTCACGGGACCCGAGGGAGTCGCCGACGGCCTCGGGCCGATCTTCAACGCCACCGGCTGCGGCGAGTGCCACAGCTCCAATCCGGGGTTCGACCCCGACAATTTCGACAGGGTTCTCGTCGGCGGCACCAGCGAGATCACGGAGAAGCGGGCGGGCTACTGGGACGGCCGGACCTTCCGCGACCATCCGGGAGGCTCCCTCATCCACAATCGATCGCTGCGAACCTACGAACAGGAACGGGTGCTCCCGGGATACAACGTCCTTGCGATTCGCTCCACCATCGGCACTCTCGGCGACGGGTACGTCGAGGCGATCTCGAACGAAACCCTGGCGGCCATCGCCGCCCGCCAGCCTTCGTCGCAGCGCGGCCAGATCATCAACGTGCCCGTGCTGGAACAGCCCGGGAGCACCCGCGTGGGCCGCTTCGGTCACAAGACGCAACAGGCGAGCCTGGTGTCGTTCTCCGCCGATGCCTACGTGAACGAGATGGGCATCACCAGCCCGCTGCAGCCCGATGAGCCCACCTTCAACGGCGTCCCGGTGGAAGACCCGGTTCCGGGGCTGGACGACGAGGGGGTGGACGTGGAGCTGTTCGCGCTGTTCATGAGGTCGACGAAGGCACCGGGGGTCGACGAGGCGCTGGCGGCGACGGCCGATGCTCAGGCGGGCCGTCGCATCTTCGACGGCATCGGGTGCGCCACCTGCCACACGCCGACCATCGTGACGTCGCCCCCGGGCACGCTCATCAACGGCGGGGCCCTGAAAGTGGCGGAATCGCTGGGGAACAAGGTCATCCACCCGTTCTCCGACTTCCTGCTCCACGACGTCGGCACCGGTGACGGGATCGTGCAGAACGGCGGGCAGTCGACTCGGAACAAGATTCGCACCGCGCCGCTCTGGGGTCTCAGGCTGCGCGGCCGCTTGATGCACGACCAGCTCAGCTTCAGCCTGGAGGACGCGATTCGCCGCCACGGCAACCAGGCCTCGAGCTCGCGGAAAAGGTTCAGTGAATTGAGGTCCAGCGACCGGAACAAACTGCTCGCGTTCCTCCAGTCGCTCTGAGTCTCAGCGCGTCAGATCGGGCGGGACCCGCTTGCGCGTGGCCTGCTCGAAGGCGTAACCGAGCGCGAGAAGGCGGGGCTCGCTGCAGGCGAGCCCCGCGAAGCTCACGCCGAGGGGAGAGGGCTTCGCGTCGAAGCCTTCGGGGAAAGCGGGCGTGGGAGCATTCGGGACGAGACCGAAAGGCACGATGACGGTGGGATAACCGGGCTTGGCCGCGATTGCGGCGCCGGACGCCCCCGGGAACAGCAGCGCGTCGAGGTCGTGCTCTCTCATTACCGCGTCGATGCCCTGAGTCGCGGAAAGGAGGAGGTCCTTCTCGCGATCGGCCGTGTATCTTCCGCGATCGAGCGTGAGGTCCATCTCGTCCGAGATGTCGAGCTGAGCCTGCCCGTACTTGATCGCTCCCGCCTTCTGATGGGCGACGTTCCAGAGCCGGAGCTCGGTGAGGGTCTTGACCGGCGCCGACGCCCCGAGCGACGCGAGCCACAGGTTGAAGTCCCGCTTCATCCCGTACTTGAAGACCACGGAACAGGCGGCATCCTTCCCTTTGGCGTTGTCGAGCCCGGCGCAGGTGCCCCACGACAGGAAATTCGTCGAAGCTTCCGTCGATACGATGCTCGGAATCTCGACGGGATCCACGAGGACCGCCCCTTTTTCTCTGAGGACTGCGATGGCTTCTTCCATCACCCGGGCCCGATCGGCGTCGAGCCCGCCGCGTGCCTCCTTCTCGCCGGGGGGCGTGAGC
>DAISKN010000010.1:0-24017 GCA_036820975.1 Acidobacteriota bacterium
GATGCTGAAACGTGCGGCTCCGTTCCTCGTTCCCTTGCTGGTGAGCGGGAACCTCGTGGCGAGGAGGGAATGTGGCGTCTGGATCGCCTCCCCTCGGACTGTCTGGCCTCCGGCTACGGCGTGCGCTTCTCCCCTCGAGATCTGGAGACGTTGCGGCACGCGCCGGTGCGCATCCTCGCCGCGCGGAGCGGCGGGACCGGAACTTTCGTTTCGGCGAACGGGCTCATCCTCACGAACCATCACGTTGCCCTCGACTGCATCCGTACCTCGACCCTCGCCGACGATTCCGAGAACTACGTCGAGAGGGGATTCACCGCTCCGGTCATCACCGAGGAGCTTCCCTGCAAACGCTTCCTGGTCCAGGTGGAGCGCGAGGCGCAGGACGTGACCGATCGGCTTTCGGCCGCGGTATTGCCGGGCGCCGGCGCCGGCGAAGTCCAGGAGGCGCGCGAGCGCGTCCGTTCGGATCTGGAGCGGAGCTGCGAGAAGGAGAAGGGTGGTGATTTCCGCTGCGAAGCCGTCGATTTCGCGAGCGGCGCCCGTTCGTATCTCATCGTTTACGAGCAGTTCAAGGACGTACGGCTCGTCTATGCGCCCGAAGCGAGCCTCGGCTATTTCGGCGGCGACGAGATGAACTTCCGCTTCCCGCGCTACGTCTCCGACGTCTCCATCCTGAGGGCCTACGTCGCGCCGGACGGCTCCCATCGCGAGTACCACGAGGAGAACGTCCCGGCGAAGCCGAGCCACTTCCTCCGGGTCGGGCTCGAGGGCGTCGGGGAGGGAGATTTCACCTGGATCAGCGGTTTTCCCGGCAACACCAACCGTTACCGGATGAGCTACTCCGCCGACTACAACGTCCGCAAGGGAATGCCGGACAGCATCCGAAACCTCGAGGCGGAGCTCGAGCTCCTCCAGAAATACGCCGCGATGAAGCCGGCTTACGACGTGCTCTTGAAGAGCCGGGTCTTCGGCCTCGCGAACGCCCTGAAATACCAGAGGGACGTTCACCAGGCTCTCCGCGGGGCCGACGTGGTCTCTTCCTGGAGGCGTCGCGAGCGGGAGCTCATGGAATTCCTGGAAAGCCAACCTTCGCTGAAGGCCGAGTACGGCTCGGTTCTCGAAGCGCAGGCGAAGGTCTACACCGAGGACGTCGAGGCCTTCGATCCCCTCGACTCCGCCGTCGACTGGCTCCAGAAGTCGACCGTTCTCGGCTACGCCTCGGGACTCTACGAGTTCGCGCTCGCCCGGGCAAAGAGCTCGGACGCGGACCGTGAGCCCCAGTTTCAAGAGCGCCGCTGGCCCGAGGTGAAAGAGGAGCTGCTGAACGACGACCCCGTCCTCCTCGACCTCGACGAGGACCTCCTGACGCGCGGATTCGAGCTCTCGCTGGCCCTCGAGGGCGCGCAGAAGATCCCGGCGGTCGAGTCCCTGGCGCAGCGCCTGGGCCGCGATCCGCGGAAGCTCGCGCGCGCCGTTCTGGAGGGTACGAAACTCGACTCCCTCGACGAAAGGCGGCGGTGGATCGAGGCTCCCCTCGACGCCCTGGCGGACTCGAAGGATCCGGCGATGGAGTTCGCGCGCGATCTCGATCCCGCTCTCGAAGCCACGCGCAAGAGGGTCCGCGTGCTGAACGAGAAGATCTTCATGAACCGCGCGAAGTTCGCGAGGGCCCTTTCGGCCTGGAAGGGCGAGGAGCTCTACTACGACGCGAACTTCACGTTGAGGGGGACTTACGGGCAGGTCCGGGGGCTGGTCGATCCCGAGGGGCGGGAGGTTCCCTTCACCACGCGGCTGGACGGCCTCTTCCGTCTCGCCGACGAGAAAGGCAACCGGGGTGACTACGCGCTGCCCCCGGCGCTTCGTCGCTGGCGCGAATCGGTTGGCGACGAGAGGTTCGAGAAGGAGTACGGAAGCCTCCCGGTGAACTTCGTCACTACCAACGACACCACCGGTGGAAACTCGGGGAGCGCGGTCCTCGACCGGAACCTCCGCATCGTCGGCCTGCTCTTCGACGGAAACGAGGGGTCGATGGCGAGCGACTGGAGCTACAACGAGAAGACGGGAAGATCGATCGCGACCGACATCCGGTTCGCTCTATTCGTCGCCCGCGAGGTCCACGGGGCGGGGTGGATCGTCGACGAGCTCACGAAGTAGCTTCGCCGGAGACTACCGCGGAGACGCGGCCCAGCGCCACGCCTCCGCGGTTCGAGATCAGTGCCAGATGATGGCGGACTTCATCCTCTCGGTCGCCTGTTCCCGTTCCCCGGCGACGTACATGGCCGCGAGAGGCTCGGCGTCTTTGTAGGCGATGCGACCCACGCGGTCCGTCGCCTCATGCCTCAAGTAGATATTGACCACGTCGAACTTGTGGGTGATCGCCGCCGCTTCCAGCGCCGCGATGGGGGCGAAGGACTCGAACTCGCGGATCCCCATGGTCATGCGGATCTCGGCATCCCGTCCCTTGCCATCTGGAGAATCGTTCATGTTGACTTTGATGGACTGGCCCTGAGCCGCCATCGCCGTCATCTTCCCCTGGAGCGTCCGCTGGTAGTCGTCGACCCTCTTTTGATTCTGGGCGAAAGCCGTTCCGCCGACGAACAGTGCGAAGACGATACCGACGATCGCGATTCTAGGTGTCTTTGTCATTCTGCATCTCCTTGAGTTTGTTGTCGGCGCCCGCACACCCCGCGCAGGGCGGGCGCGATGAGTTTTCTTCGGTGTTCTCCTATTGTAGACATTTCACCGGCTTGCCGCGACTCAGTAGCCGGGGACGATCACCGGCGAGAGGTTCTTTCCCGAGACCGCCTGGTTGAACGCGGCGAGCTCGCTCCCGAGGACCCCCTCGAGCTCCTGCTTGTAGCCCTGGAGCTCGGTCTTCAGCGCCTCGTAGTGCTCGTGGGCGACGGCGGTGGGCTTCGCGTCCGTGGAGAGAACGATGCCGTAGAGGTTCGCGATGCGGTTGTCGAGCATCGGCTGGAAGTTCAGCGGATCCTGGAACGACTCGTTCTTCGTCTGGTAGATCTTCTCCTCGATGGCGGTGAGCTTGTCGGTAAGGGATTTGGCCGCCTCCTCGACCCCCTCGGCGGCCTCCGCTTCCTTCAATCGGGCCGTGAGATCGTTCGCCTGGCCCTTCACGCTGCGGATCTTCCGGAGCGCGTCGTGGCTCTCCGAGAAGAGGTCTCTTACCTTCACGGCGAGCTGGAATTGCTCGTCGAGGTCCGCCTGGGTAGCGGGAATCCGGGGGTCCTTCTTCACTTCGAACTCCCGGGTCTCGCTCCAGTCGCCGGCCGTCATGCGGGCCTGGTACCGGCCCGGAGGCGCGGGCGGCCCCTGAACGCTTCCCCACATGATGGTGTTCGGCGCGGACCGGCCATCGGGGTAGCCGAGATCCCAGATCCAGCGGTTCGTTCCCTTCTTCACCGGAAGCGTGCGGGGCGCGCCTCCGCCGAAAAACGCCGCGAAGAGCTCCGCGAACGGGTTCGGCGCCCGCGGCTCCGGCGTCTTGCTGGAGAAGGTCCGCACGACCGTCCCCGACGCGTCCAGGATCTCGAGCTCGAGCTCCTGCTCCGCGGGGATATCCTCGGCGAGAGAGTAGTGAATGACGACGCCACCCGGCGGATTCTGCCCGAGAGATCCCGAGGGAATGTCGAACCCTCCACCCCGCACGCGGAAGGTGTCGCGGGGCTGGAACAGGTGGTAGGCCGATTTGATCGCGTCGCCCGTCATCTGGTGGAGCGGCGTCAAATCGTCGAGGATCCAGAACGAGCGCCCCTGCGTCGAGACTACCAGGTCCTTCTCTTTGATCTGAAGGTCCGTCACCGGCGTCACCGGGAGGTTGAGCTGGAGTGACTGCCAGCTCTTCCCGTCGTCGAACGAGACGTACATCCCGTACTCGGTCCCGGCGTACAGGAGACCGCGGCGGTCGGGGTCCTCGCGCACCACGCGCGCGAAATGGCGCTCGGGAATCCCGTTCTTCCCGTCGGCGACGCGCTTCCAGGTCTTTCCGTAGTCGTTCGTCTGGAAGACGTAGGGAGCGAAGTCGTCGAACCGATAGTTGTAGACGGCGACGTGGGCGCGGCCCGCCTGGTGCGTCGAGACGTCGATGGAGTTCACCGTCCCGTACTCCGGGCTTCCGGGCGGAGTGATCTCGGTCCAGCTCTGCCCGCCGTTTCTCGTCAGGTGCACGCGCCCGTCGTCCGAGCCCGCCCAGAGCTCGCCCGCGGCGAGAGGGGATTCCTCGAAGACGAAAATGGTGGCGAACGTTTCGACCCCCGTCTGATCCTTGGTGATGGGGCCTCCCGCGTCCTGCAGCATCTCCGTATTGGCGCGCGTCAGGTCGGGGCTGACGATGGTCCAGGTCTGCCCCTCGTCGGTCGATCGGTGCACGAAGTTCGACGTGTGGTAGAGCACCGAGGGATCGTGCCTCGAGATGCGGATGGGGGCGTTCCACTGGAACCGGTAGTGGAGATCCTCGGCTTTCGTTCCCAGTGCGAGCTGGGGAGCCGTAGTGATCTCCCGCAGCTGCCCCGTCTTGTGGTCGTATCGGGTGATCGATCCGCCGTAGCAGCCGGCGTAGACCACGTTCGCGTCGGGGTCGCGGGGATCGATGGCGATGTGGCCGCTCTCGCATCCTCCGACGGAGTGCCAGTCCTTGATGGAGATCCCGAAGCCGGTCGTGCGGCTCACGATGCGCGCCGTGGTGTTGTCCTGCTGCGCTCCGTAGACCCAATAGGGGAAGCGATGGTCCGTCGTGACCCGGTAGAACTCCGCCGTCGGCTGGTTCGATTGCGGCGACCAGGAGCGGCCCGCGTTGAAGCTCACCGCCGCGCCGCCGTCGTCGCCGTAGACCAGGATCTGGTTGTTCTCGGGATTGATCCAGAGGTCGTGGTTGTCCCCGTGGGGGACCATCACCATGTCGAAGCTCTTCCCGCCGTCCACCGAGCGGTGGAACATCACGTTGAGGATGTAGACGGTGTCGGCATCCTTCGGATCCGCGAACACGTGGGTGTAGTACCAGGCGCGCTGGAGGTACATGCGGTCTTTGTTGATCTGGCGGAACGTCTTCCCCGCGTCATCCGATCGGTAGAGCCCCCCCTCCGCGCCCTCCGCCTCGATGAGAGCGAAGACCCGGTCGGGGTTTGCGGGAGAGACCGAAACCCCGATCTTGCCCGTCGCTCCCTTGGGTAGGCCTTCGGTGAGCTCGTTCCAGGTGTCGCCTCCGTCCGTCGACTTGTAGAGGCCTCCCTCTACGGGGTCGCCGCTTACCATGGTGAAGGGCTTACGCTCGGCGCGCCACATTCCCGCGTAGAGGATCCGCGGATTCTTCACGTCCATCGAGATGTCGACGGCGCCCGTCTTGTCGCTCACGAAGAGCACCTTCTCCCAGTTCTCGCCGCCGTCCTTGGAGCGATAGACCCCTCGATCGGGATTCGGTCCGAAGATGTGGCCGAGGACCGCCGCGTATACGAGATCGGGGTTCTGTGGATGGACGCGGATCTTTCCGATCTGACCGGCTTCGGGAAGACCGATATGGATCCAGGTCTTGCCCGCGTCGGTGGAGCGGTAGATTCCGTCGCCCGCGGAGACGTTCCCGCGGGGGCAGGCGGAGCCGGTGCCCACGTAGATCACGTTCGGGTCCGAGGGCGCAACGGCGATCGCGCCGATGGAGCCGCTCTTCAACTGCCCGTCCGTCAGGTTCCGCCACGTCTGTCCGGCGTCGTCCGTCCGAAAGACCCCGCCCCCGGTCGAGCCCATATAGAAGGTGTGCATCTGCTGAGCGACGCCGCCGACCGCCGTGACCCGGCCCCCGCGATAGGGGCCGATGCTGCGGTACTTCATGGAATCGAGAAATACGGGATCGATCGTGGACGCTGGTTGAGCCGCGGCCCAGACCGCAGACGAGAGCACGAGAGCGAGCGCGGCCGTCCATCGGCTCGCTCGCGACGACGCGAATGAGTGCATTCTGACCTCCTGGTCGTGCGGAATCATACACCGCGCTCCCGGAAGGCCGTAAATTCGCGGTCGCGACTATGCTTTGGTCGAGTGCAGCGCGAACGCCGCCCCCTGGGGATCCAGGCACTGGGCGATGAAGTCGCCGCCGGGCACTTCCATGGGCCCGTTCAGGATCTGACCGCCGAGCTTCTTGACCTCTTCGACGGACTTGTGGACGTCCTTCACCCTGGCATAGTAGAGCCACGCGGAAACGGGCATCTCGGGTGGTTTCGCGAAGATCCCGCCGAGCGGGTACTCGCCACCTTTGCGGGTGTACATCTGATAGATGCCCATCTCCCCCATGTCCATCGCGTCGGTCTTCTGCCAATCGAAGAGCTGCTGGTAGAAGGAGAACGCCGCGACGGGGTCGCTCGTCGCGAGCTCGTGCCAGGAGAAGTCTCCCGGTTTCGGCGGGGCGCCCGGCGCGGGCTCGATCGGCGAGAAGACGGCGAGGGCCCCCCCCTGGGGATCGGCGAAGACGCCGAACCGACCCACCGTCGGGATGTCCATACCGGGGACGAGAACCTTTCCTCCCAGCTTCTGGACCTGGGAGAGCGTCTCGTCCACTTTCGGCACCAGAACGTAGGAGAGCCAGTGGGGCGGGGCTCCGGCCTTCCGAGCGTCCTCGGGGAGCGGCATGACCCCCCCGAGAGGCGTCTCCCCGTTGGTCCACATGGTGTACGGCTGGCCCATACCGTCCCAGGTCGTCGTTCCCCAACCGATGAGCTTGGTATAGAAGGACTTCGCTCCTTCGACGTCGGTCGTCATGAGGTCGTACCAGTAAAAGCGTCCGCGTTCGTCCATTGAAGGCTCCTTTCGTCGTTCGTCGGCGAGATCATGTCGGGAGTCGGCGAGATTCGCGCACGACTTTCAAACACTCATACGACGAACGGGATACGCCTGGATCGACACCCGGAGGCGGTAACGCTATATTCACGAAGCGTGACCATAGCGAGATCGTCAGCTTCCTCTGCGGCGTCGCCGACCTCATCCGCGACACCTCAAACGCCGGAGTGAGCTGAAGAGCAAGAAGCTCGAGAAAGCTGGGCTTCTGTTTCAGGTGCTCGAGCGCTTCAAGAATGTGGACATGCACCCCGAGAAGATCGACAACCCGACGAGTCGAAGGGATCCGAAAAAATCTTTCGGACGCGCATTTTTCTCTTGACAACTTTTTGGAGTGACCAGGAACGAAAGCGCGGATGTTTTCCTCGATAGGCTCCTATCGCGTTGAGAACGCCTGCGCGGTCCTGAACTTCATCGGGAAACGTCGCGCGTCGTCATCGACTGTATTCGTGGAGCGTAGGCCACGCGAATGGGCACAAAAACCCATGTGCTATGAAGAAGGAATGACGATCGCGAACGAACTCAAACGCATTTCCGATGATGATCTCCTCCGGCGCTTGTTGGATCTCTTGAAGCAGTCGCGCCGCGTCGAATCGGAGCTCGTTGCCCACATCGGTGAGGTGGACGAGCGCCGGCTGTATGCGCGGGAGGCGGCGTCTTCGATGTTCACGTACGCAACCGAGGTGCTGCATCTCTCCGAGCATGAAGCGTACCTGCGCATCAACGCGGCCAGAGCGGCACGAAGATACCCGATGATCCTCACGATGCTGGCGGACGGGCGTCTGCACCTGAGTGGCATCGCGAAGCTCGCGGCGCACCTCACGGATGCGAACTGCGCGGAGGTTCTCACCCGGGCGGCGCACAGATCCAAACGTGAGATCGAGGAGCTCGTTGCCGAGCTCGCACCCAAGCCCGACGTCCCGCCGACTGTGCGCAAGCTTCCGATGCGGACGGAAACCACTCCAGTCGCCGAACTCGGTCCGGACCGAGTAACGTTTCTACCCAAGTCGGGTCCTGCCGAGCTCACCCCGCCGCCTGCGCTGGTGCAGGTGCGACCCGCACCGCCCGGACCGCCTGCGCCTCCGGCCGTCGTGCAGCCACTCGCTCCTGCCCGCTACCGAGTGCAGTTCACTGCGAGTGCCGAGTTCTGCGACAAGCTCGAGCGGCTGACCGCGCTCATGCGCCCGTCGGTTGCCGACGGAGACCTCGCGACAATCCTCGAACAAGCGGTCACGGAGAAGCTGGAACGCCTTGAAGCCAAGCGGTTCGCAGAGACCAAGGTCCCCCGAAAGAACCTCGAGGACACGGACACCTCACCCTCGGGACGCTACGTCCCGGCTCCGGTGAAGCGCATCGTACGGAGGCGATGGCGACCAATGCACGTTTGTCGATGAAGCGGGCAGACGCTGCACAGAACGCCGGGGACTCGAGTTCCACCACCGAAATCCGTATGGCCTCGGCGGCGACCGCAGTCCTGAGAACATTTGCCTGATGTGTCGCACCCATAACGCGTACTTGGCCGAGCTCGACTACGGCAAAGGGTTGATGGAGAAGTATCGAAGGCACGCGGGTCGTGTGTCCGATGTCGGGCCGGGCTACTTCGCCGGTTTCTTGAACCGTTCCATCGGCTTCCTCGAAACCACGAGGACAGGAGATGCCTGAGGTAATGCCGAACGACCCGACATTGAGCCGTTACCAGCCGTATCCCGCCAATAAGAACTCAGCGGTTGAATGGCTGGGCGGACTGCCGGCGCACTGGGACGTTAAGCGGCTCTGGCAGCTGACACCGTCGAGAAGAACAATGAAAAGATGCGAGGAGTGCTGAGCGCCACCGAGCACTATTTTCATTATGGCAGACTGCGCTAATAATGGTCTGCTATGTTTTCGCAGTCGCAAACAAAGGAGACGGCCGCGTCGCGGCGCCGGCAGCCCTCCATCCACTGGAACGCTGACCTTGCAGCCCGTCTTTCGCAAGCGGATCGCGCTATTGGCCGGCTCGCGGGTGAAGGTCGCCGATTGCCGAATCCACATCTGTTCATTCGGCCGTTCGTCCGGCGGGAAGCCGTGCTTTCCTGTCGGATCGAAGGCACGCAGGCCACTCTAGGGGAGTTGCTCGCAGCCGAGGCTGGGGCCGTGTCCTGCTCATCGTCAAAAGCGTTCTCCCGGCGCCGCTCCTATACCTAAGCGTTTACTTCGAAGCCACCCGGCAGGAAGCGAAGCCGAGAAACACCCACAGCAGAACCACCGTTTTCGATCTCATGGTCGCGGCTTGTATCGCAAAGGCCCGGAATCTACAATCCCGTCGCCATGTGGGGGCTTCTCTTCGCGATGCTCCAGACCACGGCCGCGGATCTCGCCGAGGGGCGAGAGCTCTATCGCCTTCGCTGCGCCGAGTGCCACGGGGGGGAGGGCGAGGGCGGCCGCGGGCCGAATCTCGCGGACGGCGTCTTCTATCACGGAGACACCGACGCCGATCTCTCGAGAACGATCCAGAACGGAATCACCGGAACGGAGATGCCGGGATTCTCCGGCTCGGAGCTCCGGATCTCGCAGCTGGTCGCGTTCATTCGCTCCCTCAATCGAGCGGCCCGGCCCTCCGAGCTTCCGGGAGATCCCGCGCGCGGAGAGGATCTGTTCCGCGGGAGCGACTGCCTCTCCTGCCACCGCCTCGGGCGCGAAGGGAGCTTCGCCGGTCCCGACCTGAGCTCGGTGGGCTCGCGCCGTCCGCTCCGCCACCTCAGGGACGCTCTCGTCGATCCGAGCCGCGACGTCCGGCCCCGCTACCGGATGGCGAGCGTGGTCGATGCGGCCGGGGGAAGCGTCCGGGGGTTCCTCCTCGACGAGGACCGGCACACGATCCAGATACTGGACCTCGACGGATTCCTTCGCTCGTTCTCCCGCGAGAAGCTCGCGAGGGTCGAGACCTCCCGGGAGTCGATCATGCCCTCCTATGCCGACGTCTTCAGCGATGGCGAGCTGAACGATCTGATCTCGTTCCTTTCGACGCGGCGGAGCGGAGCCTCGCGATGAGATTCCTGCTGCTGCTCCTGCTCGCTTCCGAGGCCTCCGCCCAGGTCACGTTCGACCGGCTGAAGAACGCTTCCTCCGAGCCCGGAAGCTGGCTCACGTACTCGGGCAACTATCAGGGCTGGCGCTTCAGTCCGCTCCGGCAGCTGACGCGCGAGAACGTGAAGGAGCTTCGCCTCGCGTGGGTGCACCAGATGCGAGACGCGCAGATCGAGACCACCCCGCTGGTCGTCGACGGCGTCATGTACCTGACCGAGCCTCCGAGCGACGTCGCCGCGCTCGACCCGGAGACCGGCCGCGTGTTCTGGCGCTACCGGCGGAGTCTCCCCACCGACATCCGCGCTTGCTGCGGGCGGGTGAACCGCGGCCTCGCCATGTACGGCGACAAGCTCTACCTCGGGACTCTCGACGCCCACCTTCTAGCGCTCGACTCCCGAACCGGGGACGTCGTCTGGGACGTCGAGGTGGCGGACTACGAGCATGGGTACGCCATCACCGGCGCGCCGCTCTCGATCAAGGACATGGTCCTCACGGGAATCGCGGGCGGAGAGTACGGCATTCGGGGCTTTCTCGACGCCTACGACGCGGAGACCGGGGAGAGACGCTGGAGGTTCGAAACCGTCCCCGGACCGGGAGAGCCGGGAAACGAAAGCTGGTCCGGAGATTCGTGGAAGACGGGGGGCGCGCCGACCTGGGTCACGGGCTCCTACGACCCCGAGTCGAACCTCGTCGTCTGGGGCACGGGAAATCCCGCGCCGGACTGGAACGGAGACGCGCGGCTCGGCGACAACCTCTACTCCGATTCCGCCATCGCCCTCGACGCGGACACCGGAGCGCTTCGTTGGCACTTCCAGTTCGTGCCCCACGACGTGCACGACTGGGACGCGGTGCAGGTGCCGGTCCTCGTCGACGACGAGTGGGAAGGCGAGCGGAGGAAGCTCGTCTACTGGGGCAACCGGAACGGCTTCTACTACGTCCTCGACGGCACCACGGGCCGCTTCCTCTTCGGCGCCCCGTACGTGAAGCAGACCTGGGCCAAGGGCCTCGACGAGAACGGAAGGCCGATCCGACTCCCGGGAATCGATCCCACGGAGAAGGGCGTCGTCGTGTGGCCTAGCGCCCTCGGAGCCACGAACTGGTTCTCACCCTCGTACAACCCCGAGACCGGGCTCTTCTATCTCGCCGCGTGGGAGGGACCGGGACTCTACGTGAAAGGGGAAGACGAGTACCGTCCGGGGGAGCCGTTCTACGGGGGAAGGCAGGTCGCCATCCTCGAGGACGAGCCCGGCCACGGCGTCATCCGCGCCCTCGATCCCAGGACGGGAAGGAAGGTGTGGGATCTCGAGCTCGTGGGAAAGCCGATGGCGGGAGTCCTCTCGACCGCGTCCCGCCTCGTCTTCGCCGGAAGCCACGAGGGCTACTTCTACGCTCTCGATGGCGACACCGGAGCGGAGCTCTTTCGTATCTACCTCGGGGGCGACGGCCTCGGCGGCATCGGTGGGGGAGCCGCGATGTACGCCGCTGCTGTCACCTATGAGGTGAAGGGAAAGCAGTACGTGTCGATGTCGTCCGGAAGCGCTCTCTTCACCTTCGCGCTTCCATAGTGACCAGTCGCTCGACGGGGGCGGGAATCCTCCTCATGATCACGGCGACCCAGATCATTCCGTTCATGGACGGGTTCGCGAAGTACCTGAGCCCGCGGTATTCCCCGTGGCAGCTCACCTGGAGCCGCTTCTTCGTGCACCTTCTCGTCCTCCTGCCCATCGTCTTCTTGAAGTTCGACCGCGGCCAGCTCTGGCCGCGGAAGCCCGTCCTCCAGATCGCCCGGGGAGCGTTTCTCATGCTGGCGACGGCGCTCTTCTTCGGAGCACTCGCTCGGACTCCTCTGGCGGAAACGCTCGCGCTCTTCTTCTGCTATCCCTTCCTGGTGGCGCTCCTCTCGCCCTGGCTTCTCGGAGAGCACTTCGAGCCCCGTCTCTGGATCGCGGTTACGGTCGGGCTCGCCGGAATCCTCGTGATCCTGAGGCCCGGATTCGTCGCGTTCGATTCGGGGGCTCTGCTCGCGATCGGCGCCGGCGGTGCCTACTCCCTGTATTTCATCGCAACCCGCAAGCTCTCGGGTACGGCGCACCCGCTGGTCACTCTCATGTACACCGCGGTCTTCGGCGCCGTCGTCTTGAGCGCTCTCGCGCCCTCGTTCTGGGTCTCCCCCGAAGTGGAGGACCTCCCGTACATGGCGGGAATCGGCCTCGTCGCCGCTCTCGGTCACTACCTTCTCATCCTCGCGTTCGAGCGAGCCCCGGCGTCGGTGCTGGCGCCTCTAGGCTACGGAGAGATCGTCATGGCGGTCCTCATCGGCTACTTCGGGTTCGGGGATTTGCCCGACCGCTGGACGTGGCTCGGGATCGGAATCGTCGTCGCCAGCGGAAGCTACGTCCTTCTCCGAGAGGAGCGAGAGGAGCCGGGCTCAGGCGGTCCGGCGCTTTAGCTCCCGGGCGCTCCCGGAGTCGAGCTCGGCGAGGAACGCGACCTCGCGGTTCATCTCCTCGCTCATGAAGAGATGCGTCTCTTTGACCCCTTCGAGATCCCAATCGTACCCGGCGATGGCGTCGCTCGCCTCGAAGAGTCCGAGGACCATGTCGTCGCGGAGGCTCTGATACTCGGCGAGAGCCCGGTCGGTGCCCCGCTCCACGGCCCGCGCCAGGAGCTCGGCGTCGCGCAAGGCATCGGTGATTCCGTGCGCCGTCGCCGGATCCCGAAAGTATCCGGCGTCGCCGACGAGCGCCCATCCCGGCCCAAAGCTCTGTCGGAGGGAGCCCGGCTCTCCGGGAAACCCGCGGATGGGCCCCGAACGCTTCGCGCGCGCGAGAGCTTCCGAGAGCTCCGGCGCCGCCTGTCGCAGCAGGCGGCGATGTCCCTCCTCGATGTCGAAGCGGAACTCGTCCCAGAATCGGGCCTCGGGGGCTCCACCGCAGACCAGGACTTCACCCCCGTTCGTCGGAATCGCACCCGCCATGACGCCGGGCCGGTAGTACCAGTGGTTCCCCTCGATATCGAGATCGGAGAAGTAGCCGTAGAGAAACGTCGAAGCGTTACGGCCCAGCCGATAGGGCGCGGCCCCAATGAGCGCCGCCACCTTCGAGCGGAAGCCGTCGGCGCCAATGACGATTCCGGCGCCGAGCGGGATGGAGCCGACGCCCGGCTCCTCCACGACCGCCCCCACCACCCGCCCGTCGTCCGCGCGCATCAAGTCGACGAGGCGCACGCCGTGAACCACTTCGGCCCCGGCGTCTTTCGCCGCGTCGACGAGAATGGCGTCGAGGATCCTCCGGCGCGGCGCGTAGAGACCGGCGACTCCGTGGCGCGGCTTGATCGAGACGGCGATCTCCTCGCCGCCGTAGTGAAACGAGGTGTTGGTGATCCTCGGAGTCCCGGCGGCTTCGATGCGAGGCAGAACGCCCCAGCGGTGAAGCTGGAGAACGCCGCCCCTCATGAGCGCATGGGTCGATAGCGTGTCGCTCCCGTAGCGCCCCTGCTCGACGACGAGGACCCGCAGGCCCCCGCGGGCGAGGAGCATCGCCGTCGAGGCGCCCGCGACCCGGGCGCCCACGACGACGGCGTCGTAGCTCGAGTGAAGCCTGGCGATGGAGCTCATGGCGAATCCTCCTCTCGAGGCGTTCTTCACCCCGCGTTGACTTCGACTTCGACGGGCACGCCGTTCGTGAGCACGTCGAACACCGCCGAGCCCGTTTCGTCACCGTCTCGCCTCTGGGAATACGCGAACCGGAGGACGAGGCCGCCAGCGGCCGCTCGTGCTACGCTTCCGGCGATGGTTCTCCTTGTCTCCCTGGCGCTGGCGGTCGCGGCCGCCGAGGGGGGGTACCGGGTCGAAGCGACCGGCGCGGAAACCGAACGGCTCCTTGCGGGAAGCCACGACGACTGGAGCTCCGCGGAGCGCCTCTCCTTTGGACCCTCGAGCTATCGCACCGGGTTCCGCGCGCTCTGGAGCGACTCCGGCCTCTACCTCAGGTTCGACGTTAGCGATCCCGAACCGTGGCACACCATGACGAAGCGGGATCAGCACCTCTGGGAGGAGGAGGTGGTCGAGATTTTTCTCGACCTCGACGGCTCGGGCACCCACTACGCGGAGATCGAGCTGAGCCCCGCGAACGTCGTCTGCGACGTCCGCATGGTCCGCGCCTCCCCGGACAAGGAGATGGACCTGGCGTTCGATCTCGCGGGGCTCCAGAGCCGCGTCGTCCGCAGGGCGGATCTCGGCTGGACCGGAACGATGTTCGTCCCCTGGACGGGATTCCGCCCGCTTCCCTCGGCGGCGAACGTCCCGCTTCCCCCGAAGGCTGGGGATCGGTGGCGGTTCAACGTCTACCGCATCGAGCGGCCGCAGGGGCGGAAGAAGCCGGCCGAGGGCGCGATCTTCGCCTCCTGGTCCCCCACGGGAGAGGAGAGCTTCCACGTGCCGCAGTCGTTCCAGTTCTTCGAATTCGCGCCAAAACCTTGAGGATTTGACAAAGCGTTCCCAGCCGCGTAGCTTTGAAGAGGTCCATCTCTAGAACAACACCCCGCCCCCCAAGGTTGGAGGAATGTCCATGTCGGCTCTCTGGCGTAAAGCTGCGTGCGTTGCCGCGTTTCTCGTGCTCGCGATTCCGCTTTCCGCGCAGGACAAACGCGACCAGGGGAAGCTCTCGTCCGAGCTCCACCGCATGGCGCTCGCCGCCGAGCGCGGTGAGCGTCTCTCGGCGCGAGGCTCGCAGTGGGTGGACGAGTCCAGGCAGATGGTGACGGCGGTCATCGTTCTCGCTCCCGAATCGATTCCGCTCGACGTCGAGTCGGCCGTTCGGGATTCCGGGGGCACGGTCGAGGCGTCCTCCGGCGAGCTCGTCAAGGTCAAGGTGCCCGCGAGCGCGCTGCGCAACCTCTCGAGACATCCGTCCGTTCAGCGCATGCGCACTCCCTACAAGCCGAACCAGAAGCTCACGTCGCAAGGGGTCGATACCATTCACGCCCCTGACTACCGGAGCCGCAAGGGCGTCGACGGCGCCGGCGTCGGGATCGGCATCCTGGACGTCGGGTTCAAGGGAGCGGCCGATCTCGTCGGTTCGGAGCTTCCCGCGGATCTATTGGCGACCGATTTCGTCCTTCAACGGATCTCTCAATACGAGGACGCCCATGGAACGGCCTGCGCCGAAATCATCCACGACGTCGCGCCGGGAGCGACGCTGGTGCTCGCGGGCTTCGAGGACGACGTCACCTGGGGCGCCGCGGTCGACGAGCTGGTGAACCTCGGCGTCGACATCATCAGTCACTCCGTCGGGTTCGACAACCTCTACTCGCCCGACGGCAATCATTTCTTCGCCAGGAAGGTGGACGAGGCGGTCTCGCGCGGGGTTCTGTTCGTCACCGCGGGAGGAAACGAGGCCGACAAGTATTTTCAGGGTCCCTGGCGCGATGAGAACGGCAACGGCTACCTCGACGTTCCCGGCGGAGAGCTGCTTCCGATCGCGGTCGGCGGCGGCGCCACCGTCACGCTTCGATGGGACGACAACTTCGGCGGCAGCTTCCACGACTACGACCTCTTCGTCGTCACCGAGGGCTTTCTCAGCAACCCCGAGCTTTCGGGCACGAACCCCAACATCATCGCCGCCAGCGTCGATCTCCAGAACGGCAGCCAGGACCCCGTGGAGAAAGTGGATTTCGAGCACAGCGGGCTCGCACTGATCATCGTCCACCACGATCCCGCGAGTCCGCTCAACCCCGGACAGCGGTTCTGGGTCTGGAGCTCGGCCGGGATCGACCCCTCGCAAGGCACCGGTATCGGCACGCTTACGATGCCCGCAGACGCCCGCGGCGCACTCGCCGTGGCGGCCATCGGATGGGACACGCGCACGCTGGAAGGGTTCAGCTCCCGCGGTCCCACGGCGGACGGCCGGGTGAAGCCCGACGTCGCCGGTCCCGATCGAGTCTCGACCGCCTCCTACGGCGACCCGTTCCCCGGCACCTCGGCGGCGACTCCCCACGTCTCGGGCGCGGCGGCCCTCATTCTCGCGGCGAATCCCGGACTGAGCGTTTCCGACCTGAGGCGGGCACTCGAGGAGGCTACGGATCTCCTCGGCTATCCCGGCAGGAACAACGACATCGGCGCCGGGCTCATCGATCTGCATCGCGCGCGCTAGCTTCGACGGCTTCGGCGAGAGCCCCGAGTGTCGGATAGACGAAGTCGACGTCCGGCCGCTCGCGGACTCTCGCCGTAGCGCCGAAGGAGCCTCCGCCCGAGAGGCCCTGGCGGTCGATCCAGCAGTTGGCGAGACCGAATACCCGCGCGGGCACGTGGTCGTGGAATAGACTCTGCGCCGTGTGGAGGACTTCGTCGGGCGCGACTCCGAGGTCCGAGCGGAGCCGTTCCAGCAGGAACTCGAAGTTCCTCGGTGAAGGCTTGTAGGAACCGATCTCCTCGGCGGTGTAGATCGCGTCGAACCGGACCCCGAGCTTCCGGTTCGAGGCGGTAAAGCCCTCGCGGTGGACGTTCGAGAGAATCACCAGCCGGTAGCGGTGTTTCAGGGCTCGGAGCGCCTGCGCTGTATCGGGGAACGCGGGCCACTGAGGAACGGAGGCCCCGAAGCTCGAATCGAGCTCCTCGCGGGTAAGGAGACCGAAGCGCTTCGCCAGGGCGCGATGCACTCGGGCGAGGACTTCCGGATAGGGCATCGACGGAGTTCGAGCCTCCTGGTCGGCCTCCTCCGCGCCGAAGGCTTCCAGGGCCTTCTCGCGCGCGACCGCCTCGCATCCGTTCTCCATCAACAGGGGCTGCAGCGCATCCCAGATGCCGGTCTCCCAGTCGATGAGGGTCCCGTAGCAGTCGAACGTGAGCACGGAGAAATCTGTCAGGCGTTTCGTCATCGACATAGGGCCCTCTCGCTTTCCCGACCGCCGAGATTAGCAGAAACTGTCGCGTAGCGAGCTCATGCCGCGCGCCTCCGTCCGGCTTCGTCCACACGCTCTCGCCCGCTGGCTGTCCAAGTGCGGGCTGGCCTCGCGCTCCGAGGCCCGGGCGATGGTGAAGGCGGGGAGGGTCGAAGTCGGCGGTCGGGTGGTCCGCGATCCCGAGCACCCCTGCCACCCCGAGCGCAACCGGATTCTCGTCGACGGAAAGCCGCTTCACGCGGAGCGGAAGGTCTACATCGCGCTGCACAAGCCCGTCGGCTACGTCACGACGGCGCGCGACCCCGAAGGGCGGCCCACAGCCTACGACCTTCTCCCCGCGGGTACGCCCCGGGTTCAGGCGGCGGGCCGTCTCGATGCCGACAGCTCCGGCCTCCTGGTCTTCACCAACGACACCGATCTCGCATCGTGGATCACCGAAGCAGGTGGAGTCGTCGAAAAGGAGTATCTCGTGACCGTCCGGGGAACGCTCCGTCCGGAGGACGCTTCTCGCTTCGAGAAGGGTGTTCTTCTCGACGGACGGAGAACGCGTCCCGCTCGGTGCGAGATCCTCGAGCGTGGAGAAGAGACGACGACCGCGAGGGTCGTTCTGCGCCAGGGTCGAAATCGACAGATCCGCAGGATGTTCGAGCTTCTCGGCTACCCGGTCGTCAGCCTTCACCGGGAGCGCGTGGGCGCGATCCGACTGGGAGGACTCGAAGCCGGCCGCACTCGTCCGTTGACCCGCGCCGAGCTCGAACGGACCGGCTACTCCGACCGCAGGGCGGCCATGGGATCGACCCGGGTCGCAGGCCGCGCCGGAAAGTAGCGCGCAGCCTCGGGCGCCGGGACCGCTTCCGGGATCCAGAGGTCACGGCGACGAACACCGCGGCTCAGTCGGTCGCGAGCACTCCCCGGACCCACAACCTCTGGTCTTCCTCCTTCGGGGTCCAGACGAGGAGCACCCCCATCGCGCCGTAGAGGGGCAGATGGCCGAGAAGCTCCTTCCAGAGGAATACCGTGAGGGTGACGTTGACGAAGAACCATGCGGTTGCGATGATCGAGCGCGGGAAGATGCCGAAAATCAGGAACAGCCCGATCAGGAGCTCCGTCGCTCCCGCGCAGAGAACGAAGGTGTCGTCGGACAGGCGAAAGCCGAGGACCGGCGTGAAGTTGAGGGGGTACTCGCGAAGGAAAGCGCGGGCGAGCTCCGGGTTCGCGAGCTTCTCGGTGAGCGCGACCACGACGAGGCTGAGCCCGACGCCGACCCTGAGCGCGGGAAGAGCCAGCTTCGCGAGTCGGGGGGAGGGCGCGAGGCGGGGGAAGAGCAGGCGATCGACGGCGTACGGTCCCCGCCCCGCGAGGAAGAAGAAGCCGGCGAACCCGAGATAGTGCAGGTTCTCCATCATCGGCTCGAGTCCGACGAGAGCGATTCCGAGAAGCCAGAGGAGAGAGAGGCCGAGACCGGCCGCCCGGGTCAGGCCGCCGTAGAGGAAACAAAGACAGAGGCCAATCTCGGCGAGACCCACCCAGTGGAGGCTCGAGCCCGAGAGAGGGTGGTTCGGAGAGAAGAGCGTGCCCGTCACTCCGAGAACCAGGAGCGGAAGCCCCAGGTGAACGCCGAGAATCAGGGGCGCGAGCGAGTAGAACCGCACCCGGCCGGGTTCATCGGCCCCGAGGGCTTCGGGACCGGGTATCAGATCGCGTCCGGCGCGAGCCCTCCAGAAAACCCAGGCAACGCCGGTGAGCACGAACGCGACGCCGACGGCGAAGAGCGCGGAGGGTCGGAGAAGCGCGTCCCACCGGGTGGGGTGGAGGGAGGCGTCGTAGAACCACTTTTCGTGGGCGGAGGCCGCCGACGAGAAGGCCGCAATCCCGAAACCCGCGAGCAGTAGAGCGGTCCGAATCACTGTTTTGCCCACCTGAGTCGCGGGTCATACTAACGTAGAATGAGGGGTCGTGCTGAAGGTCTTCATTCTCGCGGTGGTGGCCCTCCTCGCGGTTTACTTCTTCTTTCCCGAGACGGTCGAGCGGTTCGCCAGTGAGGTCTCGATCCCTTCCTCGCGCCCCGCCGATACGGAGGCCGCTCCCGCCCGGGACATGCTCCCCTCCGATACCACCGAGCTAGAGCTCTTGCTCCTCGAAGCCGTACGGAAAGGCGACGAGGCGAAGGCCCGCGAGCTCTTGGGCCGGGGGGCGAACGTGAACGGGCGGGATACCGGTGGAGAAACGCCTCTGATCGTCGCGTCTTCCGCGGGGCATACCGGTTTGATGCAGATCCTTCTCGATGCGGGCGCCTCGGTCGATGGACGGGACAGCCGCGGACGCACGGCGCTTCTGCTCGTCTGCTCTCGAGGCCGCGCCGCCGAAGCCGCGATCCTCCTGAGAGCCGGCGCGGATCCGGATCTCGCCTCGAAGAGCGGCAACTTCCCGCTCCTCGAGGCCGCTCGCTTCGGCGACGCGGAACTGGTGCGGTCGCTCCTTTCGGCGGGAGCGGAGGTGAACCAGCGCGCTTCGAACGGCTGGACGGCGCTGAAGGCGGCACGGGAGCGCGGCCACAGCGAGGTCGGCGAGCAACTGCAGAACGCGGGAGGAACGGAATAGGACCGTCCGTGTTGGGAGGATCCCGATGAGAGCAATCGCCAGGCTCTTTCTCGAGCGAAAGATAGGCAGGAGGGCGTTTCTGTCGCGCTTCGCCCAGGCGGGAGTCGCGGGCGGCGCCGCCTCGAAGATTGCTGCGTCCCTTTCCGTAGCCGCCAGCGAATCACCGGGGCGGGTCGTCGAGAACATGACGGGCGGCGAGGTGATGGCGGAGCTTCTCCTCGAGTGGAAGCTTCCTTATGTCTTCGGCCTCGGCGGGTCCGAGGAGGTCGGCTTCCTCGACGCCCTCGTCGACCGCACGGCGCTCCACTTCGTCACCGGTCTTCACGAAGGCTCGGTCATGTCGATGGCCGACGGCTACGCTCGAGCCTCGGGAGAGACGCCCCTGGTCTTGCTCCACTCGATCGCGGGCGCCGGCTACGCGTTCGGCCCCATGGTGAACGCGTTCAAAGACCGCGTTCCCATCGTGGTGGCGGTCGGCGATCAATCCACGGACGTCCGGGGCACGAACGCCTTTCTCGAGGCGGTCAACCTCCACCAGTTTCCCAAGGACTACACGCAGTGGACCTGGGACGTCCTGAGCCCGGAGTCCATTCCGGACACGATGCGGCGCGCGTTCCTCCTCGCTCAGGTGCCGCCGGGAGGGCCGACCTTCGTCACCTTCTCCAAGGACATGTGGGAAAGGCCGATTGCCCGAGCGGAGATCCTCCCGCGCTCGCGCTCGGAGCTCGACCTCGACATCGCGCCCGGCGAAGATGCGGTGAAGCGGGCGGCGGACCTCCTCGCCGGAGCTGCCTTCCCCGTCATCACCGAGGGAAAGGAAGTGAATCGCTTCGGCGGGAGCGACGAGCTCATGGAGATCGCCGAGATTCTCGGCGCTCCGGTGTTCAAGGAAGTCTATGCCGCTCACGCTCCGATGACCTTTCCTTCGACCCACCCTCATTACGCGGGAATGTTCACGACAGACCCTCATTACCCGAAGGATTTCGACGTCTTCTGGAGCGTCGGCGGGACGATGTTCTCGCTCGGGGCGCACTCTCCCGTTCCCCTCGTTCCCCGGACGACGAAGGTCATCCACACCGGGCTCGATGCTTCCGAGATCGGACGGAGCTACCCCGTCGACCTCGCGATGATGGCGAACCCGCGCGTCGCCGCGGCGGCGATCGCCGAGGAGCTGAAGAAGCGCAATCTAAAGACGACGGCTATCGACGAGCGACGCGAGAAAGTCCAGGAGTACCATCTCGAATGGCGCCAGAGGCTCGATGCCGCGGCCGAGAAGAAGTGGAACGACGATCCCATCTCGGTCGAGCGGCTGATGGTCGAGGTCAATCGCGCCCTCGATCCCGACGCCATCGCGGTGACCGAGCTCATCACGGCGGAGTTCTACCTTCCGTCGTATTTCGACATCGACCACAGGCGGGAGGAGAGCGAGAGGCGGCGGAACCTCACGACCTGCGGCGGCGTTCTCGGCTGGGGAGTGCCCGCGGCCCTGGGCGCGAAGATCGCGAAGCCCGACCGGCAGGTCGTAGCACTCGTGGGCGATGGGAGCCTTCAGTTCGGAATCCAGGCGCTCTGGACCGCGTCGCGCTACGAGATCCCGATCGGCATCATCGTGTGGAACAACGGGGAGTATCAGGCGAACCGGCGCTACCTCCACGCCTATGGACGGCGGGCGGCGGCGACGGGTAAGTACATCGGCTGTTCCCTCGGCTCGCCCGCGATCGACAACGTCTCGCTCGCCAAGGGGTACGGTGTCGAAGGCGAACGGGTCGAGCGTCCCGAGAAGCTGCAGGAGGCCCTCGCCCGGTGTCTCCGCGCCGTGGGTGACGGACGCCCCTATCTCCTCGACGTCGAGGTCGGGCGCATTTACGGCGGCTCGGACTCGAGCTGGTACGACTTCTTCTCGGTCGCCCGGAAGGAGCCACGCGTGGGCTGATGCAGCCTCCCATTTGGATGGGAGGAACCAGAGCGACCAGGAGGTCGTCGTCTCGAGGGTCGAGCGGAAACGAGAGTGTATCGAATCAGAGAGAGATCGTCACCTCCCGCTCCACTATGAGGAGACGGCTAAGGGCGAGAGGATTTCCATGCTCCGTTCCCCTTTTTTTCCGGCCTCGCGGAGACCCTCCCTCAGGGGCGAGTGCATTTCACCACGACCCCCATTCGCACATATCCGTCAAGCCTCCGGGTTTCCGCGCTTTACACGCGGGGACGCCGTGGCATCGTGATTGCAGAAACGGCTGGCATGACGGACTCCGCAGAGTGCCCCCACGTGGATGGCTGCAGTCTTTACCCGCTCTTCAACCTCGAGACGTCGCTGCGCGTCTGGCAAACGCTCTACTGCCGGGGAAGATTCACGAAGTGCGCTCGCTTCCAGCAGTCGCTCGAAGGTGGCCGCGTTCCTCCCCACCTGCTCCCCGACGGGACGTTACTCGAGGGAATCCCGTGACTGGCTATTGGCCCTGGTGGCTCGGGGCTGCGACGCTGTCTCTCGTGATGAGTGGTTTCCATTTGACCACCGGCCGCACGCTAGGGGTCTCGGGGCTCTACGCGCGGCTTCTGCGCTTTCGAAGCGAGCGCGAGCTGGCCGCGAAGACCGAAGCCCTCCGGTCCGCGCTTCGGAAGGCCACGATGGAGCGCTTCGGAGATCGGGCCGTGGCCGACGAGGCGGCGAAGACGACGCTCAATCCCGCGCCGCCGCTCTCGGCGGCACAGGGAGCGACGTTCGTGGTCTGCCTCTTCCTCGGTGGACTGCTCTCGCATTGGCTCTCCGGGGGCGAGCTGGCGCTCGGCCTGGGACGAGACTTTGCCTCGGTCGTGGGAGGCGGCTGGATCGCCGCGTCCGCCCTGCTCGGAGGCGGATTCCTCGTGGGATTCGGCACCCGAATGTCGGGCGGCTGCACTTCGGGACACGGTCTCAACGGCTGTGGGCAGCTCCAGCCGGCCAGCCTGGTCGCGACGGCCGCGTTTTTCGGTGCGGCGGTCGTTGTCTCGCTCCTCCTTCGATCATGAGGTTCGAGGCGGCTGGCTTCTTCGGCATCGCGATGGGTTTCGGCCTGAGCCGTATCGGCTTCTCCGACTTCGGTGAGGTGCATCGGATGTTCACCTTTCAGGACTTCCGGCTGCTCCTCACGTTCATCGGTGCCGTAGCGGCGATACTGCTTCTCACCCGGATCGCGTTCGGTGGGCGCGGCGAGCGACGGCCGATTCACAAAGGGACCGCGATCGGCGGAATCCTCTTCGGCATCGGTTGGGCCCTGACGGGCGCTTGTCCCTCGATCGCGGTGGTGCAGCTCGGCGAGGGAAAGCTTCCGGCGCTCCTGACGCTCGCGGGAATCCTCGCGGGAACAGCGCTCTATCCCCGCGTCCACCGGCGCTTCTTTCGCTGGGATTCCGGTTCCTGCGACTCCTAGTTCCGCAGCCACGCGCTCGGGCGGCAGCCGAGGCGGCGAGTATCAGGCGAATAACCTCCACGCCTATGGACGCGGGCGGCGGCAACGGGGAGGGGCAGCGACTGCTCCAGATCGGCGGCGGATCGAAACCGGCCCCCTACCGTTGCCCGATGAACTCGAGGACGGCGCGGTTGAAGACCTCCGGCTGTTCCCAATACGCCGAATGGCCGACCTCGGGCACGATCAGCATCCGGGATCCCGGGATTCTCTCCGCCACGAGGCGCATCACGGGCGGCGCCTTCGTTGGCCGAGTCCGCTCCTAATGACGGAGGGTCTCACCCGCCAATGGAGGAGCGCTGATCGGCATTCGAACGGCGTGAGTCGCCTGCTCGAAGGCGTATCCGAGGGCGAGTAGACGGGGCTCGCTGAATGCGACGCCCAGGAACGAGATTCCCACGGGAAGGCCCCGGCCGGTGAAGCCCGCGGGTACCACGAGGTCGGGAAAGCCGGTCAGGTTCGCGATGTTCACCGGGGAGAGCGGTTGCGGCGCTCCGGGATTGGGATCCTCGTCCGCCCGTCCGGGGCGGCGCGGGGACGTGGGGTAGACGATGGCGTCGAGCGTCTCCTTCCTTATCACTCCTTCGATCATCGCCCGCATCAGGGGAAGGACGTGATCCCGCACCGCGAGGTAGTCGTAGTCCTCGAGCGTGCCGCTCGCGTCCTCGCGCTCCAGGAGCCTCCAGCGAACCGGATTCGGAACGATTCCGGCGCCGGGCGCAGTCATCGCCTTCGATCGGGAGAGGAGCTCCGCGAGAGTCTTGGGATACTCCGGTCCGAGCGTCGCGAGATAGTCCGCGATCTGCGCCCTGAACTCGCGATGGCGGATGGTGAAATAGAGCTCCTCCCGGGAGTCGAGGAGCCACTTCGGGAACTTCACGTCCACCACCGTGGCCCCGCCGGCGCGCATGGCGTCGAGGGAGGCTTCGACGACCCAGTCGAACTCCGGGTCCTGGCCCATGAAGTCCCTCGCGATTCCGATGCGCGCTCCCGCGAGCGCCTTGGGGTCGAGGGTTTTCGTGTAGTCGGTCTCGACCTTTCCCTCGCTCTTCCGCGTGGCGTCGTCGGAGGGGTCGACCCCGGCGATCACCCCGAGGGTCACGGCGACGTCGTAGACGTGGCGGGCCATGGGACCGGCGGTGTCGAACGAAAGCGCGAGCGGCACGATCCCGT